>JANNCX010000057.1:0-10159 GCA_031387145.1 Salinibacterium sp. | reverse complement strand
GCCGCACCTGCACATCAGCGAGCTACGGACTGTCGCTGCCGATTCGCTGTGGTTGAGCGGTGCGTACGAGACGGATATCGTGGCCATCCACTTCACCTGGAAGAACGATCCCGACCACGTTCTGCCGCTCTTGCCGGTCATCGAAAACGCACTCGCGCAATTCGATGCTCGACCACACTGGGGCAAGCTGTTTCACGAGGTGCGACGCGAGCTTTACCCCCGGCTCGCCGACTTCGTGTCGCTCGCCGAAGAGCTCGATCCGAATCGAAAGTTCGCCAATTCTTTCCTCGACGCGCACGTCTTCTAGAGTCGGTCGACCGCTGTCACCTTGACGACAGCTACCCCGAGCTCGGCGGACTCCGCGAGGTCAACGGTTGCGCTGATACCCCAGTCGTGGTCGCCCGCTGGGTCGTCAAATATTTGTCGAACGGTCCACTTCTCGGGTGACTCGGTGATCATAATGTTCGCTGGACCGCGCGCGTCGCCGCCCGTGCCCAGTGAGTCGTGTTCGTCAAAGTACGCGTCCATCGCCTCTGCCCAGCGATCCGCATCGAAACCGGATGCCGCATCGAGTTCGCCGAGCGTCTCCCAATCTTCACGCGCCGCCAATTGCACGCGGCGAAAGAGCTCGTTTCGCACGAGAACCCTGAAGGCGCGGGGGTTGGACAACACGGACGGTGGCGCGGGCGGCACGACGGGCGCATCGGCCGCAGCCGCGGGATTGATGAGCGACTCCCACTCGTCGACGAGGCTCGAGTCGACCTGACGCACGAGCTCGCCGAGCCACTCGATGAGATCGTGCAATTCTTCTGTCTTCGCGTCATCCGGAATCGTCTGACGTGCGGCTCGGTATGCATCCGAGAGGTAGCGCAAGACGAGTCCTTCGCTTCGCGCGAGCTTGTAGTACCCGATGAAGTCGGCAAACGTCATGGCGCGCTCGTAGAGGTCGCGCACGACTGTCTTGGGGCTCACGGCGAAGTCGCCGATCCACGGTTGCGTCGCACTGTACGTCTCAAATGCGGCGTCGAGCAGTTCTTCGAGCGGCTTCGGCCACGTGACTTCTTCCAGCAACTCCATGCGCTGGTCGTACTCGATGCCCTCTGCCTTCATTGCCGATACCGCTTCACCGCGAGCCTGAAATTGTTGCTGCGAAAGAACTGGCCGCGGATCATCGAGCGTCGCTTCGAGCACGGAAACCATGTCGAGCGCGTAGGTCGGCGACGCGGAATCGAGTAGCTCGAATACCGCGAGCGCAAACGGCGAGAGGGGCTGATTGAGCGCGAAGTTGGGTTGCAAGTCGACCGTCAAGGTGATGTGTCCCTCGGCGTCTTGAGTCACGACGCCAGCGGTTCGCAGTGTGCGATAGATCGATAACGCGCGGCGTGCGAGCTCGAGCTTGCCCGACCATGTCTCGTGGCTTTCGAAGATTACGTCGCGCATTGCCTGGAACGAATCCCCACCGCGCGCGATGACATTGAGAATCATCGAGTGGCTCACCTGCATGTGGCTCGTCAGCTGCTCGGGTTCGGCCGCGATCATGCGCTCGAAACTCGGTTGTCCCCACGACACGAAGCCCTCGGGTGCCTTCTTGCGCACGACCTTCTTGAGCTTCTTCGGGTCATCCCCCGCTCGAGCCATGAGCCGCGCGTTCTCGGCTTCGTGCTCGGGCGCTTGCGCCACGACCGTCCCCGCGGTGTCGTACCCGGCTCGGCCTGCTCGGCCCGCGATCTGATGGAACTCGCGAGCGCTCAGTTGGCGCATCCGCGTTCCATCGAACTTTGTGAGACCAGTGAGGAGCACCGTTCGAATGGGCACATTGATGCCGACGCCGAGCGTGTCGGTTCCACAAATGACGCGCAAGAGACCGCGCTGGGCGAGTTGCTCGACGAGCCGTCGATACTTGGGCAGCATTCCAGCGTGGTGCACTCCGATTCCGCTGCGGATGAGTCGGCTGAGCGTTTGACCGAAGACCGTCGTGAAGCGGAAGTCGCCAATCGCCTCGGCGATCTCGTCGCGTTGCTCGCGACTGATGACTTTGACACTCGTCATCGCTTGAGCGCGCTCGAGTGCCGCGAGTTGCGAAAAGTGCACGATGTAGATGGGCGACTGGCCCGTGTGCAGCAAGTCCTCGACCGTCTCGTGCACGGGCGTGAGGGCGTAGGAATAGTGCAGCGGCACGGGCCTGTCGACGCCAGTGATGAGTGCGGTTACGCGGCCGGTTCGGCGCGAAAGGTCGTCGGCGAGCGCCTTCATTGGCCCGAGCGTCGCCGACATGAGGATGAACTGCACATTCGGCAGCGTGAGCAAAGGCACTTGCCACGCCCACCCGCGTTCGGGGTCTGCATAGAAGTGGAACTCGTCCATGACGACTTGATCGACGGGGGCATCTGAGCCTCGACGCAGCGCCATGTTCGCGAGAATCTCTGCCGTGCAACAGACGATGGGAGCATCCGCATTCACGGATGAATCGCCCGTAACCATCCCGACGTTTTCAGCACCAAAAATGTCGACTAGCGCGAAGAACTTCTCGCTCACAAGAGCCTTGATCGGCGCCGTGTAATACGAGCGGTGACCTTGCGCGAGCGCCGTGAAGTGCGCAGCAATCGCGACGAGGGACTTTCCTGTACCGGTGGGGGTACTCAGGATGATGTTCGCGCCCGAGACGATCTCGAGCAGAGCCTCGTCTTGCGCGGGATACAGCGGCAGCCCGCGGGACTCACTCCAGGCGGTGAACGCGTCATACGCAGCATCGGGGTTCCACGGCTTCGGCGCGAGGTCGAGGAGCGAAGCCATGCCTCAACCGTAGCCGGGAGCGCCGGTGCCGTAGAGCCGACTAATTCCCGACGTGCTCAGCTGCCACGCGAGCGAAGACGCTCTCGACATAGGCCCAGAAGCCCGCGACGTCGAGCTGGATCGCGACCCTCGCGTTCGGGTTCGGTGGATCGAAGTCGACGACCGTCATGCCACGCGTAAACGTGCCTGCTGTCTCGATGTCGACTCGTGCGTGCTTCACTGAGAAGAGGTCGGGGCGCGCGATATAGGCAACCGCGCACACGTCGTGCACCGCTTGGCCGTCCCAATCCTCCATCTTGGGATTGAAGTAGAACGTCGCGAGCGGCACGATGAATTCGTCGGCGAGTTTGCCGAGCTCGGTGAGTCTTTTGATGACCGAGGCGTTTGCTTGAGCCTGAAGTGTGAGGTCGAGGCCAATCATCGTGACGCTCCAGTCCGCGTCGAACACGACTTGAGCCGCCTCCGGGTCAGCCCAAATGTTGAACTCGGCCGCGACCGTCGCGTTGCCGCGCGTATACGAGCCACCCATGATTGTGAAGGATGCCGCCCACCGTGCAATCGCGGGTTCTTGCCGCAGCGCGAGCGCGATGTTCGTGAGCGGACCCGTCGCGACAAGGTGGATCGCGCCCGGTCGAGCGCGCAAGGTCTCGATGATGAAGTCGACCGCACCAGACTCGCTCAACGGCAACGTAGCCTCGGGCAGCACGACGCTCCCCAGCCCACCCGAGCCGTGCACGTGAGCCGCGTCGCGAACTTCCCCCGATAGCGGCTGGGCGGCCCCCGCCGCGATCGGCACGGTAGCGAATCCCAGGTACTCGCGCACTTGCAGTGCGTTGCGAGTCGTGTTGTCGAGACCTACATTGCCGCCCACGGTCGTCACTCCCACGAGCTCGATGTTCGGGTCACCGTGCGCAAGAAGCAGCGCTAAAGCGTCATCAAGTCCGGGATCACAATCGAGAAGAATCTGGCGCGACATGATTCGAGAGTAGCCGCGTCTCGCGAGCTAGCTCAGTGCAAGAATCACGGATGCCGCGAGCCCCAGTCCGACTCCCGCGAGCTGAATCGGCGCGAGCCTCTCGTGATAGAAGATTCGAGCGAGCACAATCGTCGAGAGCGGGTACAGTCCGATGATCACAGCGACGACCGCGAGGCTCCCCGAGTGCAGTGCAATCACGGCGAGCGAATTGCCACCCGCGAGAAGAAGGCCCGCCCAGATGGCCAGCGCAATAGCCTGTCGTCGCGTTGGCACGCGGCCCTCGTGACTCGTTTGGTCAAGCACTCCGAGGGAGCGCCGGATGCCCGTGCTCAAACGACTCGCGAGCATGAGTAGCGCGAGCAGAACTGCGCCCACGACAATCTCGACGACGACGACGTTGATGCCGGAATCGGCCGGCGGGCTGTTGAGCGCGACGAGACTAAGCCCGAGTGTGACACCCGACACGAGCGAGAGTGCGACCGTTTGGGTCGAGATGTGCACAACTCCCTCTCGGCGCACGAGCGATATAAGGAGAGCGCTCGCGAGCGCCATGGCGATTGCAACCCACGCTTGCAGCCCGAGTTGCTCGCCGATAGCGATGGCGATCGCGACGGGCACGAGAGCTCCGAGAATCGCGATGAGCGGGGCCGCGAGACTGATCGGGCCGGCCGCGAGGGCAGCATAGAACGTGAGGAGTCCAACGACCGCGAGAACTCCTGCGACGCCGCCCCACACCAGAGTCTCGGTGTGCCACGCGCCACCGAGGAACGAGTACAGGATGACGATCGTGAGCGAAGCCGCAACATAAATCGACGTTGTCGACGGAAGTGTCCGAAGGCCACGAGCTCCCACCGCGCCGAAGAAGTCCGAGATGCCGAAGAAGAGTGAAGCAATCCCTGCAAGAACGACGGTGGCCAACATGCTTCAACCGTAGCCCGAGCCACTGCGGCGTAGAATCTCGTGTGACCTCCGAGCAGCCCGGCCCCAGCGGCATCGATCCCGCCGAGCTCGCCCTCACGCTCAAAGTTCTCGCCCAAATGGCTGACGTCGATCAAGAACACCCCGACTTCACCACGGTGCGGCGCGCGACCGCCGCAATGTTCAAGGCGGTCAAAAAGGAGCGACGCCTCGAGAAGCGCGCCGAGATCGCCGACGCGGATCGCTCAGTCATCGCGGCGACCGCCACGGGCGCACCCGATCGAATCGATGACGAGACGCGGGGCGTGCCAATCAGCTCGAATACTGAGGCCCCCACGGCGGGCACCCTCATCAAGGCTCGCGCGTGCTACATCTGCAAGAAGCCGTACACGGTCGTCGACGCGTTCTATCACCAGTTGTGCCCCGATTGCGCTGCCATGAGCCATGCGAAGCGGGATGCCCGTACCGACCTCACGGGCAAACGCGCACTTCTCACGGGCGGCCGCGCCAAGATCGGCATGTACATCGCGCTGCGGCTATTGCGCGACGGCGCACACACGACCATCACGACTCGCTTCCCGCGCGATGCAGTGCGCCGATTCACGAGCCTGCCCGACTCGCCCCAGTGGATCGACCGGCTCAAGGTCGTCGGGATCGACTTGCGCGACCCCGCTCAAGTGATCGCCCTCGCCGACGATGTTGCTGCTGCCGGCCCCCTCGACATTCTCATCAACAACGCAACGCAAACCGTGCGGCGATCCCCCGGTGCTTACCAGCCGCTCGTTGACGCCGAACTCGCTCCCCTGCCCGATGGCCGCCTTCCCGAGCTCGTCACGTTCGGTCACACGAACGACCAACACCCGCTCGCTCTCGAACGCTCGCTCGCGGCGCACCCGATCCTTGCGGCAGCGGCCGAGCGTGCCGATGAACTCACCGAGCAAGCCATGACGGCGGGGTCAAGCTCGCTCGAACGACTTGCGGCGGGCACCGCGATCGACGCGGGCGGGCTCGTGCCCGACCTTGACCACGCGAACTCGTGGACGCAAGCCGTGCAAGAAGTCGACCCCCTCGAAATGCTCGAGGTTCAGCTCGCGAATACGACGGCTCCCTTCATCCTCATCTCGCGGCTTCGGCCCTCTCTCGCCTCGAGTAACGCCCGTCGTACATATGTCGTCAACGTCTCAGCCATGGAGGGCGTTTTCGGTCGCGGATACAAAGGGCCAGGGCATCCGCACACCAATATGGCCAAGGCCGCCGTCAACATGCTCACGCGCACGAGCGCTCGCGAAATGTTCGAGAGCGACGCAATTCTCATGACGAGCGTCGACACGGGGTGGGTCACCGACGAGCGACCACACCCGACGAAGGTGCGGCTCGCCGAGGAGGGCTTTCATGCACCGCTCGACCTCGTCGACGGAGCGGCTCGCGTGTACGACCCGATCGTGCGCGGTGAAGCGGGCGACGACATATTCGGCGTCTTCCTCAAGGACTACGCGCCAAGCTCATGGTGACCATCGCGCCGGGCATGCGCGTCGTGTTGCGGTATCGACTCGACGACGGAATGGCGACGGATGCCCTCGGCTACGTCACGTCGATCGACTCGACCAATTGCGTGGTCGAGACCAAGCGAGGAGCCGTATCGGTGCCGCTCGCTGACGTCATCGCGGCAAAAGAAGTGCCGCCTCCCCCTGCCGCGCGCGAACACTAGTGCGGTAGGAATAGGGGATGACGGCTCAACTCCCCGATTCCGCTCGTTGGCGACGCAAGCCGCCCGACCAGTGCGATGTCGTCATGAAAGGCGGCATCACCTCGGGCGTCATCTACCCCAGGGCGCTCGTTGAGCTCGCTAAGAAGTATCGGTTTCGAGGAATGGGCGGGTCATCGGCGGGCGCGATCGGCGCGGCAATGGGTGCCGCCGCCGAGTTCGGGCGATCACGCAATGGGTTCGCGGAGCTCTATAAGCTTCCCGACGAACTGAATCTCGCTGAGCTCTTTCGGCCCGAGCGACTGACTCGTCAATTGCTTCCTGTGCTCATGGCCGTCACGGGTTTTCGCAAAGACGGAGGCCAACGCAAAGGGCTTCTCCGCGGTCTCGTGATCGCGGGCACGATCGCCTTGGCGTTTCCGATCGCGGGAGTCGTCGGGATGCTCGCTGGAATCGCACTCGTCGTCGCGGGTGTACTGGCGGGCAGCTGGCCGGGCTACGTGCTGATAGCCGCGGGCGTCATTGTCGCGATCGTGGGCTGGGCCGCGGCCGTGGCGATCCGAATGAGTCGCGTCTTGACGAAGGCGGTTCCCGCAAACCTGTTCGGGATTTGCCGCGGTTTCGATCCATCTGGCGCCGAACGAGGCCTCACCAATTGGCTATCAACCAAGCTCGACCTGATTGCCGGACTCAAGCCCGAAGACGGCCCACTACGGTTCGGGCACCTCTGGACGGGCAAGCGCACGGTACGCGCGGGCTCGGTTGGTGACATCCCACCCTTCGAACGGAAGATCGATTTGCGAATGCTCAGCACGTGCTTGAGCCGAGCTCGGCCGTACGAGATGCCGCTTAAGGCTCGAACTTTTCTCTTCGATCCGGTCGATTGGGCGACGCTCTTTCCCGCGAACGTCATAGCGGCGCTCGTTGCCGCGAGTCCCGCCGACCCCGTTGCGCTCGCACACGTGCCCTCGCTGCGCCGTCTGCCCGAGCCTGCCGATCTGCCCGTAATTGTTGCGACGCGCATGTCGTTGAGCTTTCCCTTGCTCATCTCGGCGGTGCCGCTCTGGAGCACGAGCTACCGCAAGGCAGCCCCAGACGACACGGGCGCCGTGCCTTCGCCGACCGACAACGAACCGCGCTTCGAGAAGTTGTGGTTCAGCGACGGTGGGCTCGCGAGCAACTTTCCCGTGCACCTCTTCGACGCTCCCCTGCCGGGACGCCCGACCTTCGCGATCAATCTCGGTCCATTTTCGGATCGGGATGTCGCTTACCCCGACCAACGCGACAACATTGTGTTTGCGCGCGATAACCTCGCGCTGCAGCCGGCGTATCGCTCAATTCCGGAGTCGGGCTTTGGCGCTGTCGCCGCTTTCGCAGCCGCGGCTTTCGGCACCGCTCGCGACTGGCACGACAATTCGCACCTCGAAGCGCCGGGCTATCGCGATCGAATCGTGCGCGTACTGCAGACCAAGTCCGAGGGTGGCCTCAACCTCAACATGCCGCCGAGCGTCATCTCGAACCTCGCCGACCGGGGCGAGGTCGCGGCGCGCGAGATCGTCGCGCAATTTCGCGAAAGGCGCTACCCGACGAATGCGCAATCCAAGACCCGCACGGGGTGGGACAACCACCGGTGGGTTCGCTACCGCGCCCTCATGTCGGGCATGCCCGCGTTTCTCGGCTCGTTCCTTCGAGGTCACGACGCTCTCGGCATCGAAGACGATTTGCCAAGCTACGCGATCGACGGCGAGGGCGCCGCGCTCGCGGGCATCATGACTGACGGGTTGCGAAACACTGCGAAAGCGATCGAGCTCTTCAACGACGAGACCGTGAGGAGCCTGACGGATGCGCCCGGCCCCGCGACCGTTATTCGCCGGGTACCTCAGCTCTAGCGCTCGAGGGCTACCCGAAGTCGGCTAACAACCGCTCGATGGATCGGCGACGATGACGTGGCGTTATTCGCTTGAGCGAATCACGCACGACCACGATGAGTTCGCCTGCAAGACGCTCTTGCCAAACGGTGGCGAGTGCTGCGACCGGCGGGAGGTCGATCTCGTGGGGCACTCTTGCGCTCAACGAGGCAACCTCAGGGCGCAAAATAGTTGTGCCCTGCTCAGCAGTCTGCTCAACCTCAGTGTCGACCTCAGAATGTAATTTTTCGGTGACGAGGGAAATGCTCATGACAACCCCTAAGACGATCGGATGGGAGATCGCCAAGGAATGGAGCATTGGTCGAGGACTACACCCGAATGGTCGCGTTTAGTGGCGTCGCGGCGCTTTGCTCTGTGTGGCATCCGCAAGAATGTCGAGCGTGCGCGTCGTGACGCCTTCCGCGACGGCCCTCAATGTGAGGTTGTTGCTGCGGGCATATGTGCGTAATGTGCCAAAAGCTGCCTCGACATCCATGTCGCCCGTTGCGGACAGAACTCCCTTGGCTTGCTCGATGAGAATGCGGCTCTCGAGTGCGCGGTGAAGCTGTTCCGAGATCAGTCCGGTCTCCCGGATACTACGTTCTTGCAGAATTCCGATCGTCGCCACATCCGCAAGTGCTTGAGCCACCGCGGCATCGGGAGCGTTAAGTTCCCCTACCGATTCGCTGAATAGGTTCATCGCTCCAAGTACTTGACCACGCAACCTTAGAGGAGTCGCATAGACGGCCCGGAAGCCTTGCTGTGCTGCCGCCGCCTGAAACTCAGGCCACTTCGATCCATCGGCGGCGATGTCTGCGACTGAGACCGCGACACCCGTTTTGAAGCATTCGACGCACGGGCCAAGCCCCGCGACGATTTGCATGATCTCTACGAAGTCTGCACGCTCACTAGTTGAGGCCATGAGTTGAAGCTGGCCGGTCTGGTCGGCGAGCAGGAGTCCGCCCGCATCAACATCCAAGAGCGTTGTGCACACTTCGACGAGAGTGTGCACAAGGTCGATTACGTCGTAGTCGGCCACCAAGGTGTCGGCGACCGTAACGAACGCGTCATTGATTCGCTGTTCTCGCGAGGTGTGGGGCATTGCGGGTCCTATCCGACACCCGTGGGCGCTTGTAGCTCACTCCTTTGAGGGATCCTCCTTGTGCGGAGGCGTTGGCAAATTCTACCGCACGCTCACTACCGTCGATCACGCCTACACTGAAACTTCCGGGCTACGCAAGCTAGGTGGGTCGGTCCGGCACGGCCAACCTCGGGAGCCCCGATGGACCTGTCAGATGCGCCGAACCTGTGCGGTTTGTTCGTGCACAGCCTCTCAATTGACGGCGCCTCGATCTCGGTCTTCGACAATGCAGGTCGCCAAGTAACGGTGTGCGCGACCAACTCGCTCGCGGCGCGAATCGACGAACTGCAGTTCGAACTGGGAGTGGGACCGTCGTGGGAGGCCATGCGCACAAATAGTCGAATCATGGTTCAAGACGCCTCAGCCCCCGACCCGAACCTGCCCCCCCTCCTCGGCGCCGCTCTCAAGGACTTAGACATTCGCGCACTATTCGCATTTCCAATGGTGCTCGGGGCCGTCGTGGTGGGTGTCGTGAGTCTCTACCGGGAGCGCGACGTGCTGCTCACCGAACATGAGCTCGCGCAAGCCCACGGGCTCGTTGGCCGCGTGACAACACCCGCCGTGCGGCTGGCGCTTCGTACGGCCGCGATGGACGTTGACTCAACAACGACGGTCTTCGCACCCGCGGTAAGGCGCGAGGTGCACCAAGCGACGGGAATGATTCTCGTGCAACTAAACGTGAGCGCGACCGAAGCATTTTTGCGACTGCGTGCGCGCGC
>JANNCX010000041.1:0-3138 GCA_031387145.1 Salinibacterium sp. | reverse complement strand
GCGACCATGAGCTCGAGGTGGAGGCGAGGGGAGGTCGCACCCGTCATCTCCGAGAGCGCGGAGTTGACGACATCCGCTGCGCGCGACAAGCCCGCGGGACCGAAAACCGACGCTTGCGTAATCATGTGGTCAAGCTGATCTTGCGGCACGCCGCGCAATACTGCTGCGGCGTTGCCCGACGTTGCGGCAACGATGATGAGGTCGCGAAGTCGCTCCAGAAGATCCTCGACGAATCGACGCGGGTCTTGTCCCGTCTGAATAACGCGATCGACGCCCGAGAACACTGCAGCGGCATCCCTCGCGCCGATCGCGTCGACGACCTCGTCGAGCAGGGCTCCGTGCGTGTATCCCAAGAGTGCAACGGCGCGCTCATATTCGACAGTCGTGCTCTCGGAACCCGCGATGAGTTGATCGAGCAGCGAGAGGGTGTCACGCACCGAGCCGCCGCCAGCCCGAACGACGAGCGTGAGGACCCCCGGTTCGACCTCGACCTTCTCCGCTGTGCACAACTGCTGCACGTAGTCGAGCATCTGGGCAGGAGGCACGAGGCGGAACGGGTAGTGATGCGTGCGCGACCGAATCGTGCCAATGACCTTCTCGGGCTCGGTCGTCGCAAAGATGAACTTGACGTGCTCGGGCGGCTCTTCGACGATCTTGAGGAGCGCGTTGAATCCTTGCGGAGTGACCATGTGCGCTTCGTCGAGGATGAAAATCTTGAATCGATCGCGAGCAGGGGCGAAGACCGCGCGCTCTCGCAGATCGCGAGCGTCGTCCACTCCGTTGTGGCTCGCAGCGTCGATCTCGACAACATCGAGCGAACCTCCGCCGTCGCGGCTCAACTCGATGCAACTCGCACACACTCCACACGGAGTGTCAGTTGGCCCCTCAGCGCAATTGAGGCAGCGAGCAAGGATTCGCGCGCTCGTCGTCTTGCCGCAGCCGCGAGGTCCACTGAACAAATACGCATGGTTGACACGGTCGGCACGCAGAGCCGTGCGAAGGGGATCCGTCACTTGAGACTGGCCGATGAGTTCGGCGAACGTCTCCGGCCGATAACGGCGATACAGGGCTGCGACCACGACTCAAGAGTAGTCGCGACCGCCGACGCTTCAGAGCGGTTGTAGCCCTTCAACCACAGCGACGGCCTGCCGCGCGATCTCGAGTTCTTCGTTCGTCGGCACCACGAGCACGCTCACTTTCGAGTCATCGGCACTAATGACTCGCGCGGCACGGTCGTTCGACGCATTCCGGTCGGCATCGAGACGGATGCCGAGAGCCTCGAGCCCCGCGAGAGCCTCCGCGCGCACGTTGGGACTGTTCTCGCCGACCCCCGCGGTAAACACGATCGCGTCGGCTCCCCCGAGCACGGCGAAGTACGCGCCGAGGTAGTGCCGAAGCCGGTGCACGTAGACATCGAGTGCCAGACGGCACGCGGCATCCCCCTCGGCATCCCCCTCGACAACGTCACGCATGTCGCGCCGCCCGCTCAAGCCGAGCAAACCGCTGCGGCGATTCACAAGATCATCGATATCGGGCAACGACATGCCCTCCCGCGCGAGGTGCAAGAGCGCGCCAGGGTCGAGATCGCCCGAACGCGTGCCCATGACGAGCCCCTCAAGAGGCGTCATGCCCATCGACGTGTCGACAGACCGCCCGCCGTCGATCGCACACGCGGATGCCCCGTTACCGAGGTGGAACGCAATGAGCTTGAGTTCTTCCAACGGCCGACCCAGAAGCTCGGCCGCTGCCTGTGCGACGAACCCGTATGACGTGCCATGGAACCCGTACCGGCGCACGTCGTACTGGCTCGCGATCTGTGCGTCGATCGCGTAGGTGAACGCCGCGGGAGAAAGCGAGTGGTGAAAAGCGGTGTCGAACACTGCGACATTAGGCACCCCCGGAAAAGCCTTGGTTGCGGCCCGAATGCCCGCCAGATTCGCGGGGTTGTGGAGCGGGGCGAGAGCCGAGATCTGCTCGATCGCGGCTTCGACTTCGGCGGTCACGAGAGTCGCCGTAGAGAAACGGTTGCCGCCGTGCACGACGCGGTGTCCGATTATGGCGGGATGCTCGGCACCCGGTTCTTCGAGAATTCGCCCCATCGCGTGTTCGTGGTCGGGAGCCCCTCCCCCCGGCTCCCCAATGCGCTCGACGATGCCGCCGCGGGAGACTCCGGTTTCGGCATCCACCAACTCCCACTTGATCGATGACGACCCCGAGTTGACGACGAAGACGAGCGTCATGAGGTTTGCGCCTGAATCGCCGTGATAGCGACGGTGTTGACGATGTCACGCACGAGCGCGCCTCGCGAGAGGTCGTTGACGGGCTTGCGCAAACCCTGAAGAACGGGCCCGATCGCGACAGCGCCAGAACTGCGCTGCACCGCCTTGTAGGTGTTGTTGCCCGTATTGAGATCGGGAAAGATGAAGACCGTGGCGCGGCCCGCGACCTCGGAGTCGGGCATTTTTGTTTCCGCCACTCCAACGTCAGCGGCAGCGTCGTATTGAATGGGGCCCTCCACGAGGAGGTCTGGCCGCCGCGAGCGAACGAGAGCAGTTGCTTTCCGCACCTTGTCGACGTCTGCGCCAGACCCCGACTCCCCCGTCGAGTACGACAACATCGCAATGCGCGGTTCGATACCGAATTGCGCACCCGTCGCCGCCGATGAGATTGCGATGTCGGCGAGCTGATCCGCCGTAGGGTCTGGCACGATCGCGCAGTCGCCGTAGACGAGCACGCGGTCTTCGAGCGCCATGAAAAAGACGCTCGACACGACCGAGACGCCCTCACGCGTCTTGACGAACTCGAGCGCGGGCTTGATCGTGTGCGCCGTCGTGTGAGCTGCTCCAGATACCATGCCGTCGGCAAGTCCGAGCTGCACCATCATCGTGCCGAAGTACGAGACATCCGTCACGATGTCGCGCGCTTCGTCGACCGTCATTCCCTTGTGGGCGCGCAAGCGCGTGTACTCCTGAGCGAACCGCTCGCGGAGTTCGGGGTCGGTCGTGCTGAGGATCGTCGCTGCCGAGATGTCCACCCCGAGCCCCGATGCGCGAGCGCGAACATCCGCGTCTTCCCCAAGAATCGTGAGGTCGACGACGGCTCGTCTCAAGAGCGTGCCCGCGGCCTGCAAGATGCGGT
>JANNCX010000018.1:0-1811 GCA_031387145.1 Salinibacterium sp. | reverse complement strand
AGAACCTCGCCGTCGCGCGCGAGTTGTGGTTGACGCGGGATGCGTACGCTCGCGAAATCGACACGGCTCCCGGCCGCCTCGTTCCCGATTCGGCTCTCGTCGCGGCCGCTCGCACTCTGCCGGAAACCAAGCGTGACTTGGCAGCGCTCAAGGAATTCACGGGTCGAGCGAGCCGCTCCCAGATCGACCGATGGTGGAACGCGATTCAGACGGGTGCCGAGAGCACGAATCCGCCCGCGGCTCGCGTGCCGGGCGATGTTATGCCACCTCCTCGCGTGTGGTCAGACAAGAACCCCGAGGCCGACCGTCGTCTCAAGGCAGCGCGAGCGGCCGTCACGGCAATTGCTGAGGGCATGAGTCTCCCTGTGGAAAACCTCTTGACCCCCGACTCACTGCGCCGCGTCGCATGGACGCCGCCAGAGTCCGTCACCTCGACCGAAATAGCACTCGCTCTCGGCATATTGGGCGCGCGCGCATGGCAGATTGACGCAACTGCACAGGCAATTGCCGATGCCTTTGTTGAAGCCAGCCAAATTCCCGCCGAGGCACCCGAATCCGCGTCGTAGGAACAGTCAAAGGATTCAGCGGCTAATTTGGTCGAGCTTAAGATCGATACTGTCCGTCGATAGTGGAGGCATTGTGGCCGAGAGAGCTGAAGTTGTGTTCGTCGATGGGGTACGCACCCCATTTGGCAGGGCCGGCGAAAAGGGAATGTTTTGGAACACTCGAGCGGATGACCTCGTCGTCAAAGCCATAATCGGGCTCTTGGAGCGCAATCCGAGCATCCCGAAGGATCGCTATGACGACGTCGCGATCGCAGCCACGACGCAGCAAGGCGACCAGGGCCTCACAATCGGGCGCACGGCCGCGCTTCTGGCTGGCCTGCCCAAGTCGGTTCCCGGATTCGCAATCGACCGCATGTGCGCGGGGGCAATGACATCCGTGACGGCAATCGCCGGCGGAATCGCGTTTGGCGCTTACGACATCGGAATCGCAGGCGGCGTCGAACACATGGGCCGTCACCCCATGGGATTCGGCGCCGACCCGAATCCTCGATTCTTGTCAGAGAAGCTCGTGAGCGCCGACGCCCTCAACATGGGTAACACCGCCGAGCGAATTCACGACCGTTTTCCGCACCTCACGAAGGAGCGCGCGGATCGATTCGCGATGGCGAGCCAACAGAAGGCGTTTGCCGCCTACGAGGCTGGCAAGATTCAGCCCGACCTTGTTTCCGTAGCGATCAAGAGTGAAACCGGATGGGGGCTCGCGACTCGCGACGAGGGACTTCGCCCCGAGACGACCCTTGAGGGTCTCGCGGCACTCAAGACCCCGTTTCGGCCACACGGCCGAGTGACGGCGGGCAATGCATCCGGACTCAACGACGGCGCAACCGCAAGCATCATTGCGAGCGCGGATGCGGCACGCGAGTTTGGGCTCGCCCCGAAGATGCGCATGGTGAGCTTCGCGTTCGCGGGCGTCGAGCCTGAGATCATGGGGATCGGCCCGGTGCCATCGACCGAGAAGGCGCTCCGCAAGGCGGGCCTCACGATCGCCGACATCGGACTCTTTGAGCTCAACGAGGCATTCGCGGTGCAAGTGTTGTCTCTCCTCGACCACTTCGGAATCGACGACGACGACCCGCGCGTCAACCAGTGGGGCGGCGCGATCGCGATGGGCCACCCCCTCGCGTCATCGGGCGTGCGACTCATGATTCAGCTCGCTGCACAGTTCGCCGAACGGCCCGACGTGCGCTATGGCCTCACCGCCATGTGCATCGGTCTGGGTCAAGGCGCTCGTCGGTGAGCGCGCGC
>JANNCX010000004.1:0-2337 GCA_031387145.1 Salinibacterium sp. | reverse complement strand
GGAGCTTCGGGCGAGCAAAAGACCAAACCGACCCAGCACTCGGTTGCAGCCTTGCGCTCGATCGGTATCCAGCCCGACGCTCTCGTCTTGCGGTCGGATCGACCCGTGTCAGAAAGCAACAAGCGCAAGATCGCGCTCATGTGTGACGTCGATGAGGCCGCGGTAGTCAATGCGATCGACGTGTCGAGCATCTACGACATTCCGACGATGCTGCACGACCAAGGGCTAGACGCTTACATCATCGAACAGCTGGGCCTCAAAGCCGGCGAGGTGAATTGGGATGGCTGGAGCGACTTGCTTCGAGCCGTGCACGACCCGAAGCACGAAGTCACGATCGGTCTTGTCGGCAAGTACATTGACTTGCCCGACGCGTACCTGTCGGTGACGGAAGCTCTCAAGGCCGGCGGATTCGCGCACCAGACCAAGGTCTCGATTCGGTGGGTCGCGTCCGACGAGTGCGAAACACCCGAAGGCGCGGCTCGAATGCTCGCCGACCTCGACGGAATCCTCGTGCCAGGCGGCTTCGGCGTGCGCGGCATCGAAGGCAAGCTCGGGGCACTTCGATTCGCTCGCGAGAACGGCATCCCCGTGCTCGGGCTGTGCCTCGGTTTGCAGTGCATGGTCATCGAATACGCGCGCACGGTCGTGGGGCTCAATGGCGCGTCATCATCAGAGTTCGATCCAGACACCGAGTTTCCCGTCATCGCGACCATGGCCGAGCAAGTCGACATCATCGCGGGCGGCGACTTGGGCGGCACGATGCGGCTCGGCCTCTACGAGGCGGCACTCGAGCCCGGGTCGATCGTTGCGGAACTTTACGACGCGACGACGATCGCCGAGCGCCATCGACACCGCTACGAGGTCAACAATGCCTATCGCGAGCAAATTGCGGATGCCGGACTCGTGTTCTCGGGAATCTCTCCCGACCGCACGCTCGTCGAATTCGTCGAATTGCCGCGAGACGTGCATCCGTTCTACGTGGGCACGCAAGCGCACCCGGAGCTACGCTCGAGGCCGAACCACGCGCATCCGCTGTTCCGCGGACTCATCGGCGCCGCGCTCGAGCGTCAGGCATCGAGTCGGCTATTCGAGGTTCCCGTGACGACGGATGCCTGACTTACTGCACGACGAGCACGTTTCACCAATCATTACGGCGAGTGAGGTTGTATTCAGTGGTGCGGTGTGGGACATCGCGCGCGAGACATTCACGCTCGATGACGCAGCGATTGTTCGCGAGTTCGTCGATCATCCCGGCGCCGTCGCGATTGTCGCTCTCGATGAGCGCGGTCGCATGTTGGTCATCAACCAATACCGCCACCCCGTTCGTGCGCGGGACTGGGAGCTTCCTGCTGGCCTTCTCGACGCGCACGGCGAGTCGCCCCTCGACGCCGCCAAGCGAGAGCTCGCTGAAGAAGTCGATCTCGTAGCCGAGTCGTGGCACATTCTGAGCGAGTTCACCTCGAGCCCCGGCGGCAGCAATGAAGTGATTCGCATCTACCTCGCGCGCGGAGTGAGCGCCGCGCCAACGACGTTCGAGCGCACGGAAGAAGAGGCGGGAATCGAGTTGCGCTGGGTGCCGCTCGACGACGTCGTCGAGTCCGTCTTGTCGCGCACGGCACAGAACTCGATCCTCGCGATCGGTGCCTTGAGTGCCGCTGCGGGGCGTGCTCGGGGCTGGGCAACTTTGGCGGCAGCGGATGCACCCTGGCCGAGTCATCCGTCGGTGAACTAGCGCAATGTCGGCGCAAGCAGAGCCCCTCGCTCTCGCGGTGGACCGGTTTCTGCGGCACGTCTCGATCGAGCGCGGTCTTTCCGCGAACACGCTCGCGGCTTATCGGCGTGACTTGAGCGCGTATGCCGACGTGCTGTCGGCGAGGGGAGTAGCCGATCCGGCGGCGATTTCGACGGCCGACGTCGACGCCTTCGCGCACGATCTGCGCACGCGAGAGCCCCAGCCCCTCACCGCGTCGTCCGTCGCTCGAATGCTCTCGACGGTGCGCGGATTCCACCGTTTTCTGCTCGAAGAGGGCATTGTCGAAGCGGATGTCGCGACCGACGTTCGACCGCCCAAACTGTCGATGCGGCTCCCGAAGGCGATCTCGATCGAGCAAATGGCTTCCGTACTTGCCGCGACCGACGGCGACGACATCACGTCGCTCCGAGACAAGGCGCTTCTCGAGTTGTTATACGCGACGGGAGCGCGCGTGTCCGAAGCCGTTGCGCTCAACGTCGACGACGTCATCGAAGGCGACGTCGTTCGGCTCTTCGGTAAGGGCAGCAAGCAGCGCATCGTGCCCGTCGGCAGTTTCGCGCGAGCCGCCATCGATGCGTACCTCG
>JANNCX010000381.1:0-4940 GCA_031387145.1 Salinibacterium sp. | reverse complement strand
CGCGATCGGCATCGCAAACATGGTGTGTGCGAGCCAAATCGGTATGTACGTGCCAGTGATTCCCAGATCCGGGATGACCGTTACGCCGCCGATCACGAGCCCCTTCGCGAACAGCTGAAGCAATGGGATCAGCGACATCTGAAGTGGGATGACTTGCATCGCAAGAATTGTGTAGAGCAAGAAGTCCCGGCCCTTGAAGTCGAACCACGCGAGCGCGTAGGCCGCGAACACCCCGATCACTACGGGGAAGATCGTCGCGGGGATCGTGATTGCGAACGAGTTCAAGAAATACAAACTCAGGGGCGGCGTTTGCTCGCTGCCCGTGAGCAGCACGCTCGCGTAGTTCTCAAGCGTGAAACTCGGGTTCGCGAACCAGGTCCACCAGCCCGAGTTGTTGATGTCTTCGGGCGAGCGGATGCTCGAAATGAACAGCCCGAACGTCGGGATCGTCCACACGAGCGCAATCACGACAGCAACAATTGACGCGATGGGCGAGGCGAAGATCGACTTCTTGCGAGTCGTGAGCTTCCAGCCCTTAGAGGTGGGCTTGGTTGCCGGGGCAGAAACTTGTTGTTCGGTGGTGGTCATTAGTGCACCAACCTCTCGTTGCGCACTTGTCGCACGTTGTAGATGATGATCGGCAATACACCGAGGAACAGGATCATCGCGAGTGCACTACCCGTTCCGTAGTTGAGGGCCCGGAAGCTCTGCGTGTACATCTCGTTCGCGATAACACTGGTTTGGAAGTTTCCACCGGTCATCGTGCGGATGATGTCGAACACCTTCAGCGATCCGACGGTGATGGTCGTGAGCACGACGATGACGCTGCCCCAAATCATGGGAAGCGTGATGCGGCGGAACCGCGACCAACCCTTCGCGCCATCGAGCATTGACGCTTCGATGATGTCGTCGGGGATGTTCTTCATCGCTGCGCTCAGCACCACCATCGCGAATCCGGTCTGGATCCACACCATGACGGCGATGAGCAAAAACGTGTTGAGCGGAATCTCGAGCAGCCAGTTCGGCGGAGTGAGACCGATCGCTTTGACGATCGCACTCAACAGGCCGATGTCGGCCTGGTCGGGGTCTGGCTCGTAGGTGTAGACGAACTTCCAGATGATGCTCGCCCCGACGAATGAGATTGCCATGGGCAAGAAGATGAGCGACTTGATTACCGAGGCAAACCGCATGCGGTCGGTCAAGTACGCGATCGCGAGTCCGATGCCTGTCGATGCGATCGGCACGACGATCGTCCAGATGAGCGTGTTGCGCAGCACGATAAGGATCTCGGGCTGAGTGAACGCCCAAATGTAGTTGTCGAGGCCGATGAAGGTGTCGCTATTCGCGTCGAAGAACGACAAGAAGAGAGTGCGAATGGCGGGATAGACGAGTCCGACGGCGATCGCGATGAGGGCGGGTGCCAGGAAGACGAAGTACTTAAGACGGTTCTGAGTCTTGTCTTTCGTGCGCTCCGCGAGCCAGAACGTCAAGATGATGATTGCCGTGAAGACCGCAAGGCCCACGAGTAAGACGATGATGTTGGGCAAAACTGATGCGAGGGGTGACCGCGCTGTCACTATCCACATAGATGAGCTCTTTTCTTAGTAGCAGTGCGGGGCCCGCCTAAGCGGACCCCGCACTGAGTTACCTAATTAGTGCTTCTCAGTAACTTACTACTGTGGCCAAGATGCCTCGATGGCATCCAGCACTGCTGCGTCAGACTTGTCTTCTGCAACCCACGCGGTCATTTCCTTCCAGAAAGAACCAGCGCCGACAGCTGCGGGCATGAGGTCCGAAGCGTCGAAGCGGAACACCGAAGCGTTCTGCAGGATCTCAACTGCAACCTTGTTGACCGGGTCAGCAACGTTTGCGGTGTCGAGGCCCAGGTTGGCCGAGAACCAGCCACCAAGAGCAGCCTTCGCGTTTGCCCACTCGGGAGTCGTCAGGTAGTGCTGCACTGCAGCAACTTCGGGACGGTCTGCGAATGCGCCGACGAACTCGCCACCACCAAGGGCGGGCTTGTTGTCAGCGGTGACGCCGGGGAAGTAGAACGTGGTGATGCCACCCTCTACGCCGGTGTCCTCAGGAGTAACGATGGTCGCGCCCTGGTCGGCGACAAGGATGCCACCGATGAAGGATGCCTGGCGGTGCATTGCGCACGAGCCGTCAACGATGCCAGCGCCACCGGTTTGGAAGCTCGTGGTAGCGATGGAAGCAACGTCACCGACGTAGTCCGGGTTCTTGAGGATCTTGCCGGCTTCGCCGATAACCTCAGCAACCTTCGGGTCGTTGAACGCCATGTCGTGGCTCACCCACGCGTCGTAGGTGTCAGCGTCCTGGAAGCGAAGCATGAGGTCTTCCATCCAGTCAGTTGCAACCCAACCGGTCGCGTCGCCGGACTCGAATCCTGCACACCACGGCTGAACGTCAGTTGCAGCGATCGTGTCGGACAGCGAAAGCAGTTCGTCCCACGTGGTCGGGATGTCCCAGCCGTTGTCAGCGAACGTCTTCGGCGAGTACCAGACGAATGACTTCACGTTTGCGCCCAAGGGAGCAGCGTAGAAGGTACCGTCGACGGTGCCGTAGTTCTTCCAGTCAGGAGTCCAGTTCTCAGCGACGCTCGAGGCTACTGCCTCGGGAGCGGCGACCACTTCACCGGTCTCAACCATTGCGGCCAAGAGGCCCGGCTGCGGGAAGACCGCGAGGTCGGGTGCCGTTCCGCCTGCAACGCGCACGGGGAGCTGTGCTTCGAACTCCTTCGAGCCGTTCCAGTTGATGCTGATTCCTGTGCAGTCCTCGAACTCGACGAAGGACTCCTGGAAGAGCTCTGCCTCGGGGCTGATGATGGTCGTGTAGATCTCGACCTCGGTACCTGAATTGCCTTGGTAGTCCGCGTAGGCTTCGCAGCCCTCGGGGACGTCTGTTGCCGTTCCGCCGGTGGCACATCCAGAAAGGATGAGAGCGAAAGCGGTTGCAGTCGAGCTGGCCAAGACTAGTGAGCGGCGTTGTGATGCCCTCATGTTTGATCTCCTTTGATTTTGTAAGGGGCGATTTCCGCGGTGAAAATTGCACTCGTGTGCGGAAATCAGAATCAGACTATGTCCGAGACAGCCCCGATCGGGCGTCTTAAAGTCTCAGTTCTATAACACTAGAGTCCTGCCAGAGCACCAATTCCGGGGACGAACACCAAGTGTTGGGAGCGCTCCCACGCGAGAAACTGCAATCGTTTACACACGAACCCAGAAAAATGCCCGCCGAGCGCTGTGCGCTAGGCGGGCAATTCGATCGGTTAGGAGGCCGTGGGGATCCAGTCGCCCGTGGCGAGGTACTGCACTTTCTTGGCGATCGAGACCGCGTGGTCAGCGAAACGCTCGTGGTACCGCGAAGCCAGGGTGGCATCCACTGTGTCCACAGCGGCGCCTTTCCAAGTTTCACCAAGCACCTTGTCAAAGACACTCAAGTGCAGTGCGTCGATCTTGTCGTCGTCGTTGCGGATCTCTTCCGCGAGGCGCACGTCTTCGTGGGTCAGGAGCTCGACGAGCTTCTTGGCGATCGCGACATCCAGCGTTCCGAGCTCGGCGAACGTGCCGCGCAAGCTCTTGGGCACGACCTTGTCTGGAAAGCGGTAGCGCGCGAGCTGAGCGATGTGCTCGGCCATGTCACCCATGCGCTCGAGTGACGCGCTAATGCGCAAGGCGCTCACAACAATACGAAGGTCGCGCGCGACGGGCTGTTGGCGAGCGAGGATGTTGATCGCGAGTTCGTCGAGTTCTTGAGCGGCAACATCGATCTTGTCGTCGTCGGCAATGACTTGCTCGGCGAGAGCGACGTTCGACTCGTTGAACGCACGAGTCGCATTTTCGATCGACACCGCGACGAGAGTCGAGATCTCGACGAGCCGGTCCTGCACCTCTCGCAGTTCCTGCTGGAATACTTCGCGCACACTAATCCCTTCGATACGGGCAATTGAAACCCGCACGGCTCTAAGCCACACTGCCTGCGGAAGGTAAACAGCGGGTGCCCCGCGCCTGAACAACACGCAAAGTGTGCTCGACTGCGACAAACTGCGGCAAAGCCTCCCGGCAGATGTAACTAATCTAGTCGCTATGGACTCTGCGTGGCTCGTGCCGGCCGCTCTCGCTTTCGGTGTGCTGCTCGGCTCGGGAGTCTTCGCGATTGTGCTCGTAGCGGCACGGCGGGGGCAGATTGCCGTCGACGTCGTGAGCTCGGCAGTGCCCGACGGTGTCGACCAAGTGCTTGATGCTCTTGATTCCGCTGGAGTCGTGCTCGACCCCTCGAACAACGTCGTCAAGGCGAGCCCCGGCGCGCTCGCGTTCGGCCTCGTGTTCAACCAAGCGCTCGTGCATCCGGAACTCGTCAAGCTTGTCGACCAAGTGCGGCGTTTGGGCACACCCGTTTCGGAGGAACTCGCGCTCGCCCGCGGTCCGTTCGGTGATGCCAACATCTACCTATTTGTGCGAGTCGCCCGCCTCGGCGCGCGCTACATCCTCTTACTCGCGGAAGACCGCACCGAGTCGTACCGCCTCGACGACGTGCGGCGGGACTTCGTCGCGAACATCAGCCACGAACTTAAGACCCCGATCGGCGCGGTCGGGCTTCTCGCAGAAGCACTCTCGAGCGCGTCAGACGACCCCGAGCAAGTGCGCAGATTCGCCAAGCGCCTCACGAAGGAGTCGGAGCGGCTCGCGCGCATCACGCAAGAGATCATCGAACTCTCGAGACTCCAGGCAGTGGATGCCCTCACCAAGGCCGACCTCGTAGACATCGACCACGTGGTCGCTCTCGCGATCGATCAGAACCGCGTCGTGGCGGACTCCCACCGAGTGCAACTCGTGAGTGGGGGGGATGCGGGTGCCGAGGTCTACGGAGACGAGGCGCTACTCGCGGTCGCCCTCCACAATCTCATCTCGAACGCGATC
>JANNCX010000357.1:0-5830 GCA_031387145.1 Salinibacterium sp. | reverse complement strand
TACATTCTCGACGTTACAGGCGTCGTCGGAGGTTGACACGACGACCGCTACCCTTGACTCGTGAAAACTTTCGACGACTTGTTCGCTGAACTGAGCGAGAAGGCACAGTCGCGCCCCGAGGGTTCGGGCACCGTTGCGCTGCTCGACGAGGGCGTGCATTCGATCGGCAAGAAGATCGTCGAAGAAGCCGCCGAGGTGTGGATGGCGGCCGAGTACCAATCCGACGCCGAGACGGCGGAAGAGATTTCGCAACTCATTTATCACCTGCAAGTGCTCATGGTTTCGAAAGGCCTCAGCCCCGACGATGTTTGGCGACATCTCTAGAGAGAAGCAGCCGCCGACATCCCTTCGACCAGAAAGTCAACAATGCTGAGAATTGCCGTCCCGAACAAGGGATCGCTGAGTGAAATCGCGGCAGAAATGCTGCACGAGGCCGGATACGCCGGCCGACGCGACCCGCGCGCTCTGAGCGTGCGCGACGAACGCAACGACGTCGAGTTCTTCTATTTGCGCCCGCGGGACATCGCCACCTACGTCGGATCAGGAGCCCTCGACGTCGGCATCACGGGCCGCGATTTGCTGCTCGATTCGGAGTCGTCCGCGATCGAGATCTCGAGCCTCGACTTCGGCGAGTCGACCTTCCGATTTGCAGGCGAGCCGGGTAGATTCCATGACCTCAAAGATCTGGAGGGCATCCGCGTCGCGACAAGCTACCCGGGTCTCGTACGCGCCTTCCTCGCAACCCACAACGTCACGACCGTACTCGTGAGCCTCGATGGCGCCGTCGAGTCCGCGGTTCGCCTCGGAGTGGCGGATGCCGTAGCCGACGTAGTCTCGACGGGCTCAACGCTGCGCGCGCAGGGCCTAGAGATCTTCGGTCCCGTCATCCTGGATTCGACGGCAGTACTCATCAGCCGTGCCGCCGATGTTCCCGGGGTGTCGACACTCCAGCGCAGGCTTCAGGGTGTGCTCGTCGCGCGGCAATTCGTGCTCATCGATTACGACGTGCCGGTAAAGCTGCTCGAGCAAGCCACGCGCGTCACCCCCGGTATCGAGAGCCCCACGATTTCGCCCCTGCACGACCCCGAGTGGGTTGCCGTGCGCGCGATGGTGCCGCGCGCAGACACCAATCACGTAATGGACGAGCTCTACGAACTCGGCGCGCGCGCGATTCTCGTGAGCTCGATTCACGCCGCCCGAATCTGAGACGGGCGGATCTGACATGACGGTCGCTGTTCGTGTTATTCCGTGTCTCGACGTTTCCGCTGGGCGCGTAGTCAAGGGCGTCAATTTTCTCAACCTGCGGGATGCTGGCGACCCCGTCGAACTCGCGCGCAAGTATTACGAGCAAGGCGCTGACGAGATCACGTTTCTCGATGTGTCGGCAACCGTAGACGGTCGCGAGACGATGCACGATGTCGTGCGCGCGACCGCGGAGCAAGTGTTCATTCCGCTCACGGTCGGCGGGGGAGTGCGCAGCGCCGACGATGTCGCGCGACTGCAGGCGAGCGGCGCAGACAAGGTGGGCGTCAACAGCGCCGCTCTCGCGCGGCCCGAGCTCCTGACTGAGATCGCGGATCGATTCGGCGCGCAAGCGTTAGTCGTCTCGCTCGACGTAAAGCGCCGCGGTGACGGCTTCATCGTCACGACGCACGGCGGCCGCACCGAGACCGATCGCGACGCACTCGAGTGGGCGCGCGAAGCGATCGAGCGCGGCGCGGGCGAGTTACTCGTCAACTCGATCGACGCGGACGGCACGAAGCGCGGCTTCGACCTCGAGCTCATCGCCGCGATGCGCGAGCTGTCGAGTGTCCCGGTGATTGCGAGTGGCGGTGCTGGTGTCGTGGGCGACTTCGCCCCCGCGATCGGCGCGGGTGCCGATGCCGTGCTCGCGGCATCCGTATTCCACAATGGGGAGTTGACGGTCGGCGATGTGAAGAGCGCGCTGCGCGAGGCAGGATTGGTGACGAGATGACCGACATGACTGAATTGACGGATGCCACGGTCGGCGAGGTCATCGATCGTGCAAAGTTCGCGGCCGATGGACTCTTGCCCGCGATCATCCAACAGTGGGACTCGAAGCAAGTGCTCATGCTCGGCTACATGAACGCAGAGGCGCTGCGCCGCACGCTCACGGAGGGTCGCGTGACGTTTTGGAGCCGCAGCCGGCAAGAGTTTTGGCGCAAGGGCGATTCGAGCGGCAATCGCCAATTCGTGCGGGGCGCCGCTCTCGATTGCGATGGAGACACGATTCTCGTGAGCGTCGACCAGCATGGTCCCGCGTGCCACACGGGTGCTCATGCGTGCTTCGATGTGGATCCGCTGACGCCGCACGTGGGGAACGCAGATGACTAACACGACGACTCGCACCGACTTCGACGAGAGGGTCGCGGCGGGCCACCGCGTCGTTCCCGTGATTCGCGAAATCTTCGCCGACGGTGAGACGCCCGTGGGCATCTACCGCAAGCTCGCGGTCGGCAAGCCCGGCACGTTTTTGCTCGAGTCCGCCGAGCAAGGCGGCATTTGGTCCCGGTTCTCGTTCGTCGGAGTATCGAGCTTCGGCGTGCTCACTCAGTCGGGGGATGCCGCGACCTGGCTCGACTACGGACTACCCGCCGATCGCGCGCTCGGCGCCGACCACCCAGCCGGCCCGCTCGATGCGATCGCGCACCTCTACGAGCGCTGGAGCACGCCGCGCGTCGACGGGCACCCGCCCCTCACGGGCGGGCTCGTGGGCTTCATCGGGTGGGAGGCGATTCGTCAGATTGAACGATTGCCGGATGCCCCGCCAGCCGATTACGCCGTGCCGGGTGAAGGGCTGAGCTTCGTCTCCGAGCTCGTCGTGCTCGATCACCGGTTCGGCACCGTCATGCTCATCGTCGCTGCGCTCAACGACGGTGTCGAGACGCCCGACACGCTGTGGAGCGCGGCGCAAGATCGGCTCGACTCCATGCAGATCGAGCTGAGCCAGCCGAGCGAAGCGTGGCTCGCGACGGTCGACCTCACGATCGAGCCGAGCCCGATTCCGCGCGGCACTCCCGCCGACTACATCACCGCGGTCGAGCGCTCGAAGAAGTACATTCGCGACGGGGACGTCTTTCAAGTGGTCGTGTCGCAGCGCTTTGATCACGAGATCACGGCCGATCCAATTGACGTCTATCGCGTCTTGCGAACGCTCAACCCGTCTCCGTACATGTATTTGCTCACACTTGTTGATCCGGCGGGGGAGCCGTATTCGATCGTCGGATCGAGCCCCGAAGCTCTCGTCAAGGTGTCGAACGAGCGCGTCTTCATGCACCCGATCGCGGGTTCACGCCCCCGTGGCGACAGCCCCGAACATGACCTCGACCTCGCGGAAGAGCTTCTCGCCGACAGCAAGGAGCAAGCCGAGCACCTCATGCTCGTCGATCTCGCGCGCAACGATTTGCTCAAAGTCTGCAAGCCCGGAACGGTCGAAGTGACCGAGTTCATGCAAGTCGAGCGCTTTAGTCACATCATGCACCTCGTGTCATCCGTCGAGGGCGATCTGCGACCCGATGCCAGTTCGGTGGATGTCTTCCGCGCCACTTTCCCCGCGGGCACCCTGTCTGGCGCGCCGAAGCCGCGAGCGCTCGAGATCATCGATGAGCTCGAGCCCGCCCAGCGTGGTGTCTACGGGGGAGTCGTTGGCTACTTCGACTTCGCGGGCGACATCGACCTCGCGATCGCGATCCGCACGACGACGATCATCGGCGGCATGGCGAGCGTTCAGGCGGGGGCCGGGCTCGTGGCCGACTCCGACCCGCAGACCGAGCTCGAAGAGACCCAGAACAAGGCCGCCGCCCCACTGCGTGCGATTGCGGTCGCGAACGCGATGCGGCGCATCCAATGACCGCGCGCCGCTTGAAGCTCTACAGCATCCTCGCGGGCCTAGCTCTGAGCGCGCTCACCCTCCTCGCGTGGACGCAATTGTGGTTCACCATCACCCTCGAATCTGGCCAGTCGGTGGCTGTCGCGGGGGATGTCGCGGCTCCCGCCCTCACGGCACTCGCCCTGTCTGGGCTTGCCCTCGCCGCGGCTCTCGCGATCGCGGGGCCGGTATTCCGTGTCATCCTCGGAACACTTCAAGCCGCCATCGGCGCTCTCGTTGTCACGTCCGCGGCAATCGCGCTTGCCGACCCCATCGCGGCCTCCGCTACCGCGGTAACCGCCGTCACGGGAGTGAGCGGCGCCGACTCCGTCGCTGCGCTCGTGGTCGACGTCTCCGCTACCGCGTGGCCCGCTGTCGCCCTCGTGGTGGGGCTGCTGCTCACGTCACTCGGGATCGCCATCGTCGCGACCGCGCGACGATGGCCAGCGGCATCCCGCAAGTACCAGGCCGTGCAATTCGACGACGACGCCGTCGGGGCTTGGGACTCGCTGAGCGATGGTCGCGACCCGACCACCCCGGCTGGTTGAGTAGCGCGAAGCGCGTATCGAAACCGCTTGTGCTACTGGTGGTCTGTTTGCAGAACTGTCGGAGGCAGCGCCGTTAACGCACCACACCCCCACCCCCATCCCGATACAATTAGCCCTGAACCAACGAACGGAGCACACACGTTGAACGAGTCAGAGCCCGGCCACGGACACTCGCCGGCCGCCTGGACCGCGGTCGTCATCATGCTGATCGCTTTCACGATCGGCACACTCGCGTTTTGGTTTGACGTCGCGTGGCTCGTGTGGGCATCCGCTGGCCTCGTTGTTGTCGGCGGAATCGTGGGTTGGGCTATGACTAAGGCCGGTTACGGCGTCATGGGTCCCAAGTACGCTCCCAAGGCGCGCCACTAGAGTGCTCGCTGATCTGGTTGCCGGAGCTCTCGCCGACGCTGCGGAGCGTCGCACTGCACGTAGTTATGCTGACGTCGAATCGGCTGCTTTGGCGCGCCCGGCCGCTCTCAACGTTCTCGCCGCGCTTGCGCCTCGCGAGCGCGTCCACATCATCGCCGAGATCAAGCGAGCGAGCCCTTCGCGCGGAGCCCTAGCGGACATCGCCGACCCAGCTGCACTAGCAACCTCATACGAGCTCGGGGGAGCGAGCGCCATCAGCGTGCTCACGGAGTCGCGCAAGTTCGGCGGCTCACTTGCCGATCTAGAGGCAGTTCGAGCATCCGTCTCCCTGCCCGTGCTTCGCAAAGACTTCATCGCCGAGCCCTATCAAGTGCTTGAAGCGCGCGCCGCGGGAGCCGACCTCGTGCTGCTCATCGTTGCCGCTCTCGACCAGGCAACCTTGGCGAGCATGTTCAGCCTCATCAACCAACTCGGCATGACGCCTCTCGTCGAGACCCATTCGGCCGACGAACTCGACCGCGCGCTCGATCTGGGCGCAGATGTCGTTGGCGTGAACGCGCGCGACCTCAGCACTTTCGAGCTCGATCAAGACCTGTTCGGGCGGCTCGCTGACCAGATCCCGAGTGGGGTCATTCGGGTCGCGGAATCCGCTGTGAAAACGGCCGCAGATGTCGCCCACTACCGCCGCGCGGGCGCCGACGTCGTGCTCGTGGGCGAAGCACTCGTCACGGGCGACCCTGTCGCGACCCTGCACGAGTTTTTGGCCGCATCATGACCCTCCTTCGCGACGAACTAGGCCCGTACTTCGGCGAGTACGGCGGACGCTTCGTTCCTGAGTCGCTCATCGCGGCCTTGGACGAGTTGGATGCCGCCTACAAAGTAGCCCGCACCGACCCCGCTTTTCAAGCCGAGCTAGCCCACCTGCACGCCACCTACACGGGTCGCCCAAGCATCATCACGGAGGTGCCGCGATTCGCTGCGAACGCCGGGGGAGCCCGCGTCATCCTCAAGCGCGAAGACCTCA
>JANNCX010000104.1:0-3856 GCA_031387145.1 Salinibacterium sp. | reverse complement strand
TGCCTCGGCTGAACCCGTCATAGAAGGCACTCCGCTTATCACCGACTTCCCCGGTTTACTGCGCGAAGTGCATCGAATCAGGACTCGGGGCTTCGCCACCGTTGACGAGGAGTTCGAAATCGGTGTTGTCGGCGCCTCGGCCCCCGTCTATGACTTCAGGGGCAGCATCGTCGCGGCCATCAATGTCAGCGCACGAAAGACGCGGGTCGGCTCGCACCTCGACGAGGTTGGCGCCTTCGTCGCCAAAATTGCCGACGAACTGTCGGCGCACCTCGGCGCTATGCGCTCGGGTTAGCGCCCGAGAAATTTCTGCAGACTCGCGAGCTCTTCTTCACTCGGGCCGCCGGGTTTTGCACCGAGCCCAAAAGCCGAGCCTGCAGCGGATGCCGCGGGCTTGACTCCTGCCGCAAGCGCAGCGTTTTCGGCGGCGCGCTTCGCTGGGTTGCCAGACTTGGAGCTCTTCTTGGGTTGCTGCTTTGACGGCCCCCCGAACTTCGCACCGGGGATCGGCCCGAGCCCGGGCGGCATGCCACCCTTCGCGACGGTCTTCATCATCTTCGCGGCTTGCTCGAAGCGGTTGACGAGCCCGTTGACCTCGGTAACCGTCGTGCCAGATCCGCGCGCGATTCGAACGCGTCGCGATCCGTTGAGCAGCTTGGGTTGGCGACGCTCTTGCAGCGTCATCGAGTAAATGATCGCCTCGGTTCGGGTGATTTCGCTCTCGTCGAAGTTGTCGAGTTGCTCGCGCATGCCTTTGGCGCCGGGGAGCATCCCGAGCATGTTCTTGATCGAGCCCATGTTCTTGAGCTGCTGCATTTGGCTGAGAAAGTCTTCGAGCGTGAACGTGTCGGTAGCGAACTTCTCGGCGACCTTGCGCGACTCTTCTTCGTCGAAATTCTTTTGCGCGGTCTCGATGAGCGTAAGAATGTCGCCAAGGTCGAGAATCCGGCTCGCCATGCGGTCGGGGTAAAACGGCTCGAAGTCGTCGAGGCCTTCTCCCGTCGAGGCGAACATGATGGGCCGACCCGTGACGGATGCCACGGAGAGCGCGGCTCCACCGCGCGCATCACCGTCGAGCTTCGAGAGCACGACGCCGGTAAAGTCGACGCCCTCTTGGAACGCTCTCGCGGTCGTGACTGCGTCTTGACCGATCATCGCGTCGATCACGTAGAGCACTTCATCTGGATCGATCGCTTTGCGAATGTTCGCGGCTTGCTTCATGAGCTCGGCATCCACGCCGAGTCGACCTGCCGTGTCGACGATCACAACGTCGTATTGCTTTTGCTTTGCGAACTTGAGCGCGTCTTTCGCGACCTTGACGGGATCGCCCTTGCCGTTGCCGGGCTCTGGCGCGTAAACCGGCACGCCCGCTTGCTCGCCGACGACTTGAAGCTGCGTTACTGCGTTGGGCCGCTGCAGGTCGGCCGCGACGAGGAGCGGTGTGTGATTCTCTGACGCGAGCCACTTCGCGAGCTTGCCCGCGAGAGTCGTCTTTCCCGCGCCTTGGAGGCCCGCGAGCATGATGACGGTTGGCGGTTGCTTCGAGAATTGGATGCGGCGAGCCTCGCCACCGAGAATCGTGACGAGTTCGTCGTTGACGATTTGCACGACTTGCTGTGCAGGGTTGAGTGCTTTGGACACCTCGTCGCCAAGAGCACGCTCGCGCACGCGACCCGTGAACTCCTTGACGACCTCGAGCGCGACGTCGGCTTCGAGCAGCGCGCGACGGATTTCGCGAACCGTGGCATCGACATCCGCCGGGCTGAGCTTGCCCTTGCCGCGTAGATTCTTGAACGTCTCGGCGAGACGGTCGGTGAGGTTTGAAAAAATGGCCATGATCGAGTCAGTTTAACCGGTCGCGATCGCTAGTCTCGGTCTAGCACGCAAAGCAGCCGAAGGAGCGTCATGAACATCGGAGTTCTACTCGAACCAGCGGACGGCGAGCGGCGAGTTGCCGCTACCCCGGACACGGTCAAACAGCTCGTGGGCGAAGGTCTCACGGTCTTCGTTAAGCGCGGCGCTGGAACTCGCGCCGGATACCCCGATCCCGACTTCACCGCCGCGGGCGCGACGCTCGTAGCGACCCTCGACTTTGCGAAGATCAACGTGCTCGCTCACGTCGCGCCCCTCGATCTCGCAACCGTCAAGAAGCTCAAAGCCGGCACAATCACCGTCGGCTTGTTGTCACCCGCGTCGAACCCTGGTCTCGTGAAGGCGCTCCGGGATGCCCGGATCACGTCGTTCGCGCTCGAGCTTGTGCCGCGAATCTCGCGAGCCCAATCCATGGACGCCCTCACGTCTCAAGCGCTTGTCGCAGGTTACCGCTGCGTGCTCGAGGCCGCGATGCGCCTCCCCCGGTTCTTTCCGCTTTTCATGACGGCGGCAGGCACGATCCCTCCCGCTAAAGTGCTCGTGCTCGGGGCGGGCGTCGCGGGGCTTCAAGCGATCGGCACGGCCAAGCGACTCGGTGCTCGAGTATCTGCGTACGACGTGCGTGCTGCATCCGCTGATGAAGTTGCATCGATGGGCGGCACATTCATCACGCTCGATCTCGACACGGCCGACGGCGCGGGCGGATACGCGACCGAGCTCGCCGAGGACCGCGCGGCACGCCAGAGAGAGCTGCTCAAGCCGCACGTCTCCGATGCAGACGTCGTCATTACGACGGCCGCGATCCCGGGCAGACCGGCGCCGCGGCTCATTACGAGCGACATGCTCGGCGACATGCGCCCGGGATCGGTCGTGATCGACCTCGCTGCCGAGTCGGGCGGCAACGTCGAGGGCAGCGTCCCGGGCAAAGACATCGAGATCGCCTTGGGCAAATCGGGTGGCTCCATCACGCTCGTCGGAATGAAGGATGTCGCGTCGACGATGCCCTTCGACGCATCCCGCCTCTACGCCAAGAACGTCTCGAACCTCGTAGCCCTCATGACCGTGGACGGCGCCGTTACTCCCGACTTCGAGGACGAAGTCGTCACGGGCGCGTGCTTAACGCACGACGGCGGAATACGCCACGAACCCACTCGCGATGCCCTCGCTTCAACTGACCCGAAAGGCAAGAACTGATGGATGCCATGGCCCTACTCACGATTTTCGTGCTCTCCGTCTTCATCGGGTTCGAAGTCGTCTCGAAAGTCTCGAGCACACTCCACACGCCACTCATGTCTGGCGCCAACGCGATCCACGGAATCATCCTCGTGGGCGCAATTATCGTCGCGGGGCAAGCGAGCGACGTGGGTTTGCTGATCGCCGCGCTCATCGCCGTTATCATGGCGAGCATCTACCTCGTCGGCGGATTCGTCGTGACCGATCGGATGCTCCACATGTTCTCTGGGCGTAAACCCGCCGTGACTTCGAGCAAGGAGAAGGCCCAGTGAACCTGCTCTCCCCCGAGTGGACCGCGGGGCTCTACCTCGTCGCGGCCGTCTGTTTCATTCTCGCCCTCAAGGGGCTGAGCTCACCCAAGGGCGCGCGCCGCGGCAATCTCATCGGTGCTGCGGGAGCCGTCGTCGGCGTCGTGACGGTCTTCCTGTCGATGAAGCTAGACAACATCCCGTGGATTCTCGCAACGATTCTCGTGGGAACTCTTATCGCGGCACCGGTATCCCGGCGCGTCAAGATGACGCAAATGCCGCAGCTCGTCGCACTCTTCAACGGAGTCGGTGGTGGAGCCGCGGCGATCGTCGCGCTCCTCGAACTCACCCATAGCGAGTCGTCGTGGTCGAACCTCGCGATTGCCTTCACGATCCTCATCGGCGCAGTGTCGTTCTCGGGTTCGGGCATCACGTTTGCAAAGCTTCAAGAACTCATGCCGACTCGGCCGTTGACGTTCCCCGGACAGCGGTGGGTCATGGGC
>JANNCX010000255.1:0-1875 GCA_031387145.1 Salinibacterium sp. | reverse complement strand
CGCGATTGACCGAATCGAGCGAACGATGCTGCCCGGCATGAACCTGTTCGACGGCTCGCCGGTGCCCTACTTCGCGGCGTTCAAGAAGTCGTCGGACTATCTCGCGACCGTCGCCGACGACATCATCGCGCGTCGGGTCGCGGCGGCGGAGGCTGGTGCCCCGCTCGGCAACGATCTGCTCGGCCTTCTCCTCTCTGCTCGAGATGAAGAAGATGGCTCGACCATGAGCCACGACGAGGTGCGCGATGAGACCCTCACGCTCATCCTCAGTGGCCACGAAACGACCGCGAACGTGCTCACTTGGGCGATGTGCTACCTGCGGGATCGCGACGACCTGTGGGCTGCCTTGCGCGCCGAGGCCGACGAGTTTCTGCCCGAAGGGAGCCCGCCCGAGTTGCGACGGGTTCTGTCGGCACCAACGGCGCGCGCGGTAGTCAACGAAGCCCTTCGACTCGCGCCACCGGTGTGGGTCGCGCCGCGCAGGGCGATCGAGGATGTCACCGTCGATGGCATCGACGTGCCACGCGGTGCCCACGTACTCGTGTCGCAGTACGTCAGCCACCGCAATGAGCGGTTCTTCCCCCAGCCGGATGCCTTCCTGCCGGAACGCTGGGCCGACGGCTTTGAGGCATCTCTGCCGCGTGGAGCGTACTTCCCGTTCGGCGCGGGAACCCGCAAGTGCCTCGGCGACCAGTTTGCGCTCCTCGAAGCGAACATGATCCTGATGGAGTTCGCTCGGTCGATGCGGCCGCGACCCGTTGCCTCAGGCATCCCCCGGGCCGAACCGCGCGCGACCTACCGCCCTGCGGGAGGCGTGCCGGCCACGATCGTGGCCTAGTCGGTCTTTAAGCACGAGCTCGAACAGAATAGCCACACAACAGAAGTGGCCTAGTTTCAACGAGCAAAACCGGACTAGATTTCAACGAGCGTCGACACGAGGCCTATGGCGCTCGACCGTGCAGTACTCAGCAGCACCCGCTCGTCGCGATGGAACCGACGACCACCGCGCCGCAACACGGCGTTCCCGGGCCGTGGATCGATCGACTGCCCAATTTCCACATGGGGTTCACGCCCAGCAAAGGTGAGGAGCCACAGAGCGAGACGTAGTGCCCGTCGGCACGCCGTGGCCGCCGTGTAGAGACCGATGCGATGGGCATCCACGTCACCTGGAAGTTCGAGCCCGACGAGGTTCTCGCTTTGCTGCCCGTCATTGAGACCGCTCTGGCCCCTTCGAGGCCCGCCCGCATTGGGGCAAGCTGTTCCACTTTGTGGATCGCGCGGTCTACCCCCGCATCGATGATTTCGTGGAGCTCGCCGAGCGACTCGACCCGATGCGCAAGTTCCGCAACGAGTGGCTTGAGCGCCACGTGTTATAGGTGCAACAGCAAAGTCCGCCGTACCGGCGAACCGGTGCGGTGGGCTTTGCTTGCGACCTGCTAGGCCGTCCGGCGACGACGTACGATCAGGAGTGCAGCACCGGCTAGGGCAAGCACCACAGCACCGCCTGCGATCAACGGCGTAGCACTCGCGTCAAGACCCGTTGCCGCCAGTGCCGGCTTGCCGGGAATGATGAGGAGGGCCTCGGAATAGAACGGGTCATCCGTGAAGTTGCCCGAGTACACAGTCGCAGCGAGGTCAGACAGCGGGAAGCTCCAGAGACCGGCTTGACCGGGCAGGGTGTTGTCGGCCTCAATCCAAGCCCGGCCCGACTCGTCGAACTGGAGTGAATACGGGTAATCGTAGTCGGCGGAACTGCTCGCGAAGCTCAGAGAACCGAGATTCGTGAGGGTGCCATCGGTGACATCTACTTCCCAAACAGTGCCGTCGTTGTTGATCGCGTAGAACTTGCCTGTGACCGAGTTGAATGCGAAGGCA
>JANNCX010000252.1:0-2107 GCA_031387145.1 Salinibacterium sp. | reverse complement strand
CAGCTTCGGCGAGTTCGGCATCCAGGCCATCACGCCCGCGTATGTGACCAACCGTCAGATCGAGTCCGCTCGTATCGCGATGACGCGTCACATCAAGCGTGGTGGCAAGGTCTGGATCAACATCTACCCCGACCGTCCGCTCACCAAGAAGCCGGCCGAAACCCGCATGGGTTCCGGTAAGGGTTCGCCCGAGTGGTGGGTCGCCAACGTCAAGCCAGGTCGCGTGTTGTTCGAGCTCAGTGGTGTCAGTGAGACCATCGCTCGTGAAGCACTCACGCGTGCCATTCACAAGCTGCCCCTCAAGGCACGCATCATCAAGCGCGAGGAGGGCGACGCATAATGGCGATCGGATCCAAGGAGCTCGCACCAATTGAGCTCGACACATTTGAAGACGAGCGACTCGTTGACGAACTGAAGAAGGCGAAAGAAGAACTCTTCAACCTTCGATTCCAGTCCGCGACGGGGCAACTCGAGAGCCACGGACGTATTCGTGCTGTCAAGCGCGACATTGCCCGCATCTACACGGTCGTCCGTGAGCGCGAGCTGGGCATCCGGGCAACACCCGTTCCTGTCGAGGCACCAGCCAAGGCAGCGAAGAAGACTAGCTCCGCAAAGAGCGCAGCGAAGGTGGATGACGCGGCCGAGGCCACGACAGACACCGCAGCAGAAACGAAGGAGGCATAGCCATGGCTAAGGTCGAAGACAAGACGGCTACTGCCGAACTCGCTCGAGGATACCGCAAGACGCGTCGTGGACTCGTCACGAGCGACAAGATGGATAAGACCATCGTTGTCGAGGTAGAGGACCGCGTAAAGCACCCCCTGTACGGCAAGGTCATCCGCCGCACCTCCAAGGTGAAGGCGCACGATGAGGCCAACACGGCCGGCATCGGCGACCTCGTTGTAATCAGCGAGACCCGTCCGCTTAGCGCTACCAAGCGCTGGCGCCTGGTCGAGATCCTCGAAAAGGCAAAGTAATGCTGCAGCAGGAATCCAGAGTAAAGGTCGCCGATAACACGGGCGCCAAAGAACTCCTTACCATTCGCGTTCTCGGTGGCTCCGGCCGCCGTTACGCAGGTCTTGGCGACGTCATCGTCGCTACCGTGAAAGACGCAATTCCTGGCGGAAACGTCAAGAAGGGCGATGTCGTCAAGGCGGTCATCGTTCGCGTTATCAAGCAGACCCGTCGTGCTGACGGTTCGTACATCAAGTTCGACGAGAACGCTGCTGTGATCTTGAAGGCTGACGGAGACCCCCGTGGTACCCGCATCTTCGGACCGGTCGGTCGCGAGCTTCGTGACAAGAAGTTCATGAAGATCATCTCGTTGGCACCGGAGGTGCTGTAACAATGGCAAACATTCGCAAGGGTGACCTCGTTCAGGTCATCTCTGGACCGACGCAAGACCGCGGCGGAGACCGTGGCAAGCAAGGTCGCGTCATCGGTGTGCAAGCCGAGAAGAACCGCGTGATCGTGGAGGGTGTCAACTTCGTCACCAAGCACGTCAAGGTCGGCCAAACTCAGCGCGGCACGAAGACCGGTGGAATCGAGACGATGGAGGCACCCATCCATGTGTCCAACATCGCTCTCGTTGACCCCGAGACCAAGCTCCCCGCCCGCGTCGGTTTCCGCATCGAAACTGACGACCGGGGAAAGACGACTCGCGTGCGCTACTTCAAGAAGTCGCGCCGCGTAGAGACCAAGAAGTCGAAGGCCCTCAAGGGCGATGCAGTCGAAGCCGAGAAGGCTCCGAAGGCTGAACCGAAGGCCAAGAAGGATGCCGTTGCGGCACCCGAGAAGGACGCTGACTAATGACTGACACCGCTACTGCCGCGAAGGCTGCCCCGGTCAAGGGAGCGAAAGCTACCCCCGCCGCACAGCCGCGCCTCAAGCAGAAGTACCGCAGCGAAATTGCTGCTCAGCTGCAAAAGGACCTCGGCCTGACGAACGTGCACCAAGTGCCCGGCATCGTCAAGGTCGTTGTGAACACGGGTGTGGGCGAGGCTGCGCGCGATGGCAAGATCATCGACGGCGCCGTCAAGGACCTCACCGCAATCACGGGTCAGAAGCCGCAAGTTACCAACGCTCGCAAGTCGATCGCTCAGTTCAA
>JANNCX010000216.1:0-1522 GCA_031387145.1 Salinibacterium sp. | reverse complement strand
CCGCGCGACCCGCGCTGCCGTTTCTCAATTGGCTCGGGATGTTCGCGCGACCCCTCTTGAGGGTCCCGCGCCTGGGCTGGATCACCGCCGACCCCGCGACCGCGCGCGCCGTGCTCAATGACCCCGACCACTTCACGCTCTTGAGCGAGGGCGGCGTCGGCCACTTGTGGGCGCAGATTCTGGGCGACTGGGTCTACACGCTCTTTGACGGACCGGGTCACTACGACCTCCGAACGCGCAGTCGCGAACTCTTCACCGAAAAGACGAGCTTCGAGTTCGTTGAGCGAGCATGGGGCCAGCGGATAGCGGATGCCCGGCTCGCGTTCGACGCGGGAGCCGAACTCGACCTCGCCGATCTCAGCCGAATTCTCGTGGGGCAAATGGTCGTCACCCTCCTCGGCATGGACGTTCCAACGGCCTCTGGCGGCAACCCAGACGACGCGTATCGGAAGATCTTCGAGACCGGGGAGCAACTGGCATCCATCGCCCTCGGCACGACGGCCGATACCGTGCTGCCGGCCCACAAGATCGCTCGCGCGCGCGAAATCGTCGAAGAGCTCACCGGTCACATCGACGCCTCGTTCGCGACCGCGAGCGCCGACACGATCATCGGCCGCTGCCGTGAACTCGGGCTGAGTCTGCAGGAGACCAAGGGGCTCTCGACCCTGCTCATGGTCGCCGGCACCGAGACGGCCGCTTCGGCGATGGCGAGAACGGCAGCGCTGCTTTTCGACACGGGCGAGCAGCACCGGCTCATTGCGGAGCCGAAGCTCATGGAGGGTGCCGTGCGCGAGGCGTTGCGCGTGACCTCACCCGCGCCCATCATCGGCCGCTCGGTGCTCGCGGATCTCGAAATCGGCGGGCGCCAATTACGCGCGGGCGAGCGCATCATCGTGCTCACGTGGACCGCGAACAATCTCGCGGGCGAGTACCGTGTCGATCGGGACTACATTCCGCAAAACCGGCAGTTGTGGTTCGGAGCGGGCCGGCACTTGTGTCTCGGAGGCCCGCTCGCTCGCGCCGAGCTTACGAAAATCGTGCAGTTGCTCATCGGCGACGGGCGCCCGTTCCGCGTCGTGTCGAGGCGGTATGGCCGGCACGTGCTCATTCCGGCGTACGAGAGTCTTGTTGTAGTGAAGGCTTAGACAGCGTCGCGGTTTCGATACGCGGCCTGCGGCCGACCCAGCGCAGCTGGGTCGGCGCTGGCGTCGCAGAATCGCAAAGCGATTCCCTAAGCTCCAGCGCGCTCAACCAACGTTGACATCAGTCATGGGTCGGATGCTCGGTCTCGCCGTGCGACGCACGCTCGAGCTGGAACGTCGAGTGTTCGACGGCGACAGCGAAGTGCTCGGCGACGCACGCTTGAAGTTGCGTGAGCAGCTCGGGCGCGTGCCCGTCGTGAAAACACTCGTCGTCGACGACGACGTGCGCCGTGAGAATCGGAAGCCCAGTCGCGATTTGCGTCACGGGAAGGTCATGCACCGATCGAACGTGTTCGAGTTCGAGAATGTGATCGCGCACG
>JANNCX010000102.1:0-2805 GCA_031387145.1 Salinibacterium sp. | reverse complement strand
AGGCATTCTGGGCTGGCAAGATTTCCGTTGACGAGCTTGAGGCGACGGCGGCTGGTTTGCGCCGTGTCACTCGCGAGCGTCTCGCGTCTCTCGGGCTCGGCCGCACCGACTCGTCGATCCCCGAAGCCTTTTCCTACTATGACCAGGTTCTCGACGCCGCTGTCACGGTCGGCGCAATCCCGACTCGCTTCGAGCGTCTGCTCGGGGCCGACGGCACGATCGACCTGGCGGGGTACTTCACGATCGCGCGTGGCGAGGGCAATGACACTCCTGCCGAAATGACGAAGTGGTTCGATTCCAACTACCACTACTTGGTTCCTGAGATCGGACCGGAAACGAAGCTTCACCTCGCCTCGGACCGTCTCGTTCGAGAGGTTGCAGAGGCCACGACGAGCGGATTCCGCACTCGACCCGTCATCGTCGGCCCCGTAACCCTGCTCCTGCTGAGTAAGCCGAGCCAGAGCGCTCCCGAGGGATATCAGCCGCTCGATCGGCTCGATGACCTTCTGCCCGTGTACGCCGAGCTGCTTGCGGCGCTCACTGCCGCGGGTGCCGAGTGGGTACAGCTCGACGAGCCGGCGCTCGTGAGCGAGAGCATCGAGGTCGACCGCGCAACCGTTCTCGCCGCGACTAAGCGCGCGTACGACTTGTTGGGCGCGAGCGCAATCCGCCCGAGCATCTTTGTAGCAGCACCGTATGGGTCGCTCGATGACGCACTGCCTGTTCTCGTAGGCACGCCAGTCGAGGCGATCGGTATCGACCTCGTGAAGGGCGACTTGCCGAGCGGCCTCACGACTGACAAGACGCTCGTCGGCGGAGTCATTGACGGCCACAACATCTGGCGCGGAGATCTCGCATCGGCGTTGGCGTCGCTCGAGTCCCTCAAGGGACTCAGCCCCCACGTTTCCGTCTCGAGCTCGACGAGCTTGTTTCATACGCCGCACGACGTCAACGACGAGCCGCTCCTCGCCGACCAGCTGAAGAGTTGGCTCGCGTTCGCCGACCAGAAGGTCGCGCAAGTCGCAACCCTCGCGAAGGGGCTCACCGAGGGAAAGGCTGCGATTGCGGACGAGTTGGATGCCGCATCCGCTGCCCTCGAAGACCGCCACCAGGCAGCTGGCGTTCGCGACGCTGCGGTTCGGGCTCGCACGGCGTCGCTCACGGACTCGGACTTCTCGCGCGGGGACTACGCAGCGCGGCTCGCGGCGCAAGACTTGGCACTCGGATTGCCGTTCCTGCCGACGACGACGATCGGTTCGTTCCCGCAGACAGGGGACATCCGCAAGACCCGCGCGGCTCTTGCGAAGGGCGACATCACGGTCGAGCAATACGGCGAGGCGATGCGTGCCGAGATTCGCAGCGTTGTTGAGCTTCAAGAGCGCATTGGTATCGACGTGATTGTGCACGGCGAGCCCGAGCGCAATGACATGGTGCAGTACTTCGCCGAGAACCTCGACGGATTCGCCGTGACGCAAAACGGCTGGGTTCAGTCGTACGGCTCGCGGTGCACGCGACCGTCGATTCTGTGGGGCGACGTTTCGCGCCCAGCACCGATCACGGTCGAGTGGTCGACGTACACGCAGTCCCTCACGTTGAAGCCCGTCAAGGGAATGCTCACGGGTCCCGTCACGATTCTTGCGTGGTCGTTCGTGCGCGACGACCAGCCGCTTCGCGACACGGCTAACCAGGTTGCGCTCGCGCTCCGCGACGAGATCGCTGACCTCGAGGCGGCCGGCATCGGCATCATCCAGGTGGACGAGCCAGCGTTGCGCGAATTGCTTCCTCTCAAGAAGAAGGATCACGAGGACTACCTCGATTGGTCCGTCGGATCGTTCCGATTGTCGACTGCCGGAGTGAACGACGAAACTCAGATCCACACGCACTTGTGCTACTCGGAGTTCGGTGTCGTGATCGATGCGATCAACCGCTTGGACGCGGACGTCACGTCAATCGAGGCGGCGCGCTCCAAGATGGAGGTCGTGCCCGACATAAAGAACTCGGGCTTCAGTCGCGGCATAGGGCCGGGTGTTTATGACATCCACTCGCCGCGCGTTCCTTCCGTCGAAGAAGTGACCGACCTCATTGAGATCGCGCTCGGCTCGATCCCCGAGCGTCAAGTGTGGGTCAACCCAGATTGCGGCCTCAAGACTCGCGGTTACGACGAGACCGTCGAGTCGCTCACGAACATGCTCACGGCGACGCGAGCAGCCCGCGCGAAGGTTCGCTAGCCGCGGCGCTGGCTCGACCTGCACTAGAGCGCGCGAAGTACCGTAACGACTTTTCCGAGGATCTCGGCGTAGTCGCCAAGGATTGGCTCAAAGTTCGAGTTTCGTGGCAATAGCCACGTGTGTCCGTCGCGTTGACGGAACACCTTGACGGTGGCTTCGTTGTCGAGCATTGCGGCAACGATGTCACCGTTTTCGGCGGTCTTTTGCTGCCGCACGACGACCCAGTCACCGTCGCAAATCGCGGCCTCGATCATCGACTCGCCGACGACTTTGAGCATGAAGAGCTCGCCCTTGCCCGTGAGCTGTCGGGGGAGAGGAAAGACTTCGTCGATCTGTTGTTCAGCTGTGATCGGGATGCCCGCCGCAATGCGACCGACGAGGGGAACCATTACGGCATCGCCCACTGAGACTGTGCTCTCGGGGGCGTCGTCTTCGATAGACGGTAGGTCGATGAGTACTTCCATCGCTCGCGGCCGGTTGGGGTCGCGCCGCAAGTATCCGCTCAACTCGAGTTGATTAAGTTGGTGCGTCACGCTCGATAGCGACGAGAGGCCGACCGCATCGCCGATCTCGCGCA
>JANNCX010000198.1:0-1831 GCA_031387145.1 Salinibacterium sp. | reverse complement strand
CTCTACTTCGTCTCGTCACTCTCGAGCCTCAAGCGTGGCATCTACCGCCTCGTTCCCGCCTCGAAGCGCGCAACGTTTGTCGACCTTGCCGAGCAAGTCAGCACGTCAGTCGGCCGCTACGTCATTGGTCAGGGTTCACTTGCTCTCGTCAACGGAATCCTCTCGTTCGTCGTCTTGACGTTCGTGCTCCCGCTCTTCGGAATCGGGATTCGCAACTCTGCCCTGCTCGCATTCATCGCGTTCTTGTGCTCGCTCGTGCCGCTCGTGGGAACGATTTCGGGCTCGGTGATCATCACGCTGCTCGTGCTCGTCTTCAACGGGTCCCCCGCGGTCTTCGTGGTTGGTGCCTACTACCTCGTCTACTTGCAAATCGAGGCGTATGTGCTCAATCCGCGAATCATGGCGAAGGCCGTGCGGGTGCCCGGCGCGATCGTCGTGATCGCCGCCTTAGCAGGAGGCACGCTCCTCGGGATTCTCGGAGCACTCATCGCGATTCCCGTCGCGGCAGCGATTCTTCTCGTGATAGATCAAGTGATCGTTCCGCGCCAAGAAGAGTTGTAACTCGCTAGCTGTTCCACTCTCTCGGGAGTGGAACAGCTGCGGGGTTGACTCGCCCGACGATCTCACTCAGTACGCGATACGTCTGCTCCTCGCCGACCCACAAGTGCTTACCCCCCTCGACGGCAACGAGTTCAATCTCTGGCACGCTCGAAAAGCGCGCGGCTGCCTCTGCGGGGCGCAAATAGTCATCGAGCTCGGGAATGATCGCGATTAGCCGCTTGCCGCTACCGGCCCAGGCTGCCACTTCATCAGCGCTCGTGCGGTGCAGTGGGGGCGACAGCAAGATTGCGCCATCGATCGGATGCTCAAGCCCGTACTTGAGCGTGACCTCGGTGCCGAACGACCATCCGAGAATCCACGGATGCGGTAAGGATCGCTCGCGCACGAAGTCGATCGCCGCGGCCAAGTCGAGCCGTTCATCCGCTCCCCCTCCGAAGGAGCCGCCAGAAGTGCCGCGCGGCGAGCTCACGCCGCGAAAGTTGAATCGCACAACCGCGAGATCAGCCATAGCGGGAAGTCGAGCAGCGGCCTTGCGAAGAATGTGCGAGTCCATGAAGCCGCCGGCGGTGGGCAGCGGATGCAACGTCACGAGTGTCGCGACGGGCTGCGCCGACTCGGGCAGCGCGAGTTCGCCGACAAGCGTCACGCCGTCACTCGTATGCAGCTCAATGTTCTCGCGAATACCGGGTAGCTCGACGCCGCCTCTGACTTCGATCATCACTAGTGGATCTTCCAGCAGTGCACGTGCCAATGCCTGCGACTCGCAAGGTCGGCTTCTTCGCCCATGAGTCCATCGGCGCGCCATGTCACGGTGTGCGCGACGCCCGGTGCGATCTCGAGCCCACACCCAGGGCACGTGTAGGACTTCGTCGAGCCACTCGCCGTGAGAGGTTGCACGTTCCAGAGTCCGTCGCGCTTGGACTCTTGGTGCCGGTTACCGATGAGCGCGCGGCTCAAGTCGAGCTCTTCTTCGTCGCCGCCCGACCGTCGCCGGGACCTGGGATGGTTCGATCGAGGCATGAGTCCAGCTTAGGTTCTAGTACCAGTTGTGCTCTTCAGAATGAGCCCACGCGCCACACGGCGTCTCGTAACGAGCCGCAATGTAGCCGAGCCCCCACTTGATTTGAGTCACGGGATTGGTCGCCCAGTCGGCGCCAGCGGATGCCATCTTGTCTCCAGGAAGGGACTGAGGAATTCCGTAGGCCCCACTCGACGCATTGAAAGCGTAGACGTTCCAGCCAGACTCGCGATTCCACAGCGCGACGAGACA
>JANNCX010000176.1:0-4121 GCA_031387145.1 Salinibacterium sp. | reverse complement strand
ATGCCTTTGAGTGAGTTGAGGGTCGAAGGGAACGATGACCGCGTCGAGCCCTCGACCCATTCGCAGTTCCAGCCGCCATCCTCTAGCTGATGGTCGAGAAACCACTGGGCGATTCCCGAAACGTCTGCGCCAAGCCACGTGCCCGACGCAAGTGTGTATCCATTGATGCAGCAGTCGACCTCGCCGCCCCAATACGGCAAGTCGTCATACTCCCAGCGACTGTTCTCGTCGAGAAGCTGAGCGGTTCCCGCGAGAGCTTTCGAGTCGAGACCCCAGTCGCGCAGCGTATTCAGGGTCCACGTCGTCGCCGTCCATGGCTGTCCTGCGCCTTCCGCCGTCTCGGGTCCATCGAAATCGAAGTCTTTGGGAAAGAACGCGCCGCCCGCCCACTGGCCATCCGCATCCTGCAGCCCGAGCAGTTTTGCCCCGAACCCTTCAGTCGCGATACGAGCTCGGGTTGCCTCCCATACTTCGGCGGGAGCTCCCACGAGGTCACGCTCGACTTGCCAGCGGAGCGCGGGGTCGGAGTCGAGCATCCACTCAAGTAGGTCTGGTTCAACGGTCATCCCGAAAGGGTAACGGCGACCAAGCGATTGGCGCAGGTCGAACTTCGAGGCGCTACACCAATTTTCGAGCGGCCTTTCCGATCATGCCGAGGTCGGTGTGTTCGAATGCGTCGGGATGCTTGAGCCCGAACCCAAGCGCCCGGTCCACTGCGACGTGAAAAATCCACGCGAACGCAATGACTCCAATGGCGCCCACTCCCGTGACCAGGAAAACCGCGAGAGCAATCACCGCTCCCCCGTAGTTATGCACGACGTTGTAGCACAGCGCACCGAAGCGCGGACCGGCGAGGTACCCGAGGGCAGAAACGTCAAACGCAAGGAAGAGCACGAGGAGCCACCACCAGACAAACCCCGCTAGTACGATCGCCAGCACAACCACACACGCGATGAGCGCGTTCTCGATTCTCCGCACAACTACTGGATTCATGCTGCAATCGTGCCGCACAATGCCGCGGCGTAAAAGAGCGCACTAGTCTCGCAGCATGGACAGCTTCGTTCTCTCGATTGATCAAGGCACTACGAGCACTCGCGCGATCATCTTCGACCATGCCGGAACCGTCGTTTCGGTCGGCCAACTCGAGCACGACCAGATCTTTCCGCGCCCGGGCTGGGTCGAACACAACCCCACGCAGATTTGGGACAACACGCGCGAAGTGATCGGTCAAGCGCTCGGCAAGGCCGACATGACCCGGCACGAGATCGTTGCCGTGGGCATCACCAATCAACGCGAAACTACGGTCGTGTGGGACAAACTCACGGGCGTCCCCGTCTATAACGCGATCGTGTGGCAAGACACGCGCACTCAGGCCATCGTCGACCGCATCGCGGCGGGCGACACCGATCGATTCAAAGCCACGGTCGGGCTCCCTCTCGCGACCTACTTCTCGGGAAGCAAGATCGCTTGGATCCTCGAGAACGTCGAAGGCGCGCGTGCGAAAGCCGATGCCGGTGACCTGCTCTTCGGCACTACCGACAGCTGGCTCTTGTGGAACCTCACGGGCGGCGTCAGTGGGGGCATTCACGCGACGGATGTCACGAACGCGAGTCGCACTCTCTTCATGAACCTCGAGACGTGCGAGTGGGACGAGCAGATTCTCGCTGAGTTCGGAGTTCCCTTGTCGATGATGCCCAAGATCCGAAGCTCTTCGGGCGTTTTCGGCACCGTCGAACTCTCGAATCTCTTGCGCGAAGTGCCCGTAGCCGGCATCCTTGGCGACCAGCAGGCCGCGACCTTTGGTCAAGCTGCTTTCGGCCCAGGCGAATCGAAAAACACATATGGGACCGGCAATTTCTTGATCGTCAACACGGGTGAGAAAATCGTGCACTCCGACAACGGCTTGCTCACGACGGTCGCGTATCGCCTCGGTGACTCCCCCACTCACTACGCGCTCGAAGGGTCGATCGCCGTGACGGGCTCGCTCGTGCAGTGGTTGCGCGACAACCTCGGAATCCTCGAGAAGTCGAGCGACATCGAGGCCCTCGCTGCGACCGTCGACGACAACGGCGGTGTCTACTTCGTGCCCGCCTTCTCGGGTCTATTCGCCCCACATTGGAGACCGGATGCCCGTGGCGCGATCCTCGGACTTACTCGTTTCGCCAACAAGGGCCACATCGCTCGGGCCGCGCTCGAAGCCACTGCGTTCCAGACGCGGGAGGTGCTCGACGCGGTCAATGCCGACTCAGGTGTCGACCTCGCAGAGCTCAAGGTCGACGGCGGCATGGTCGCGAACGAGACGCTCATGCAGTTTCAAGCCGATCTGTTGGGCGTCCCGGTCATTCGACCGGTCGTCGCCGAGACGACCGCACTGGGTGCCGCGTACGCCGCCGGCCTCGCTGTCGGCTTCTGGAAAGACCTCGACGAACTGCGCGCGAATTGGCAAGAGGGCAAGCGTTGGGTTCCGACGATGTCGTCCGAGGTGAGAGACGCCCACATGCGAAATTGGGCGAAGGCGGTGTCGAAGACGCTCAACTGGGTCGACGACGACGCTCCCGCAGGTTGACCCCTAGGCGGGTTGGGTAGCGCCGCCGGCGCGTATCGAAACCCACCCGCCAAGATCAGCGGTTCGTAGCCGCAACCCACTCCGCGAGCTTTTCGGCGGCCGCCCCAGAATCGACCACAGCCGCAGCGCGCGCAAGCTGTGCACCGAGCCGCTCGAGAATCGGCTCTTGCATTTGTTCCGCGTCCATCGAGAGCTCGAACGCCGTGAGCCCAGCAGCGGCGTTGAGCAGAACGACGTCACGCACAGGCCCGGGGTCTCCCGCGAGCACGCGGCGAGCTACCTCGGCGTTGTGCTCCGGATCGGCCCCGAGGAGCGACTGAATGTCGGCCCGCGCGATCCCGAGGTCTGTCGGGTCGAGGTCGTGCTCGGCGACAACCCCGCGCGTCACTTCCCAAATGTGGCTGTGTCCCGTCGTCGTGAGCTTGTCGATCCCGTCATCGCCGCGATACACGAGCGCAGTCGCTCCCCTCGTCTGGAAGACCCCGACGACGAGCGGCACTCGCTCGAGACTCGCGACTCCCACGGCCGAGGCGTTGGGGCGAGCCGGATTACACAGCGGCCCGAGAATGTTGAAGAGTGTCGAGATTCCGAGCTCGCGACGCGTCGGCCCGGCGTGCCTGAAGCCTGGGTGAAAGAGCGCGGCATAGGCAAAAGTGATGCCGGTCTCGGCGAGTACTTCGGCAACGCGCTCGGGACCGATGTCGAGATTGAGCCCGAGAGCCGCGAGCACGTCAGATGCCCCGGAGGCCGAACTCGCACCACGATTACCGTGCTTCACTACGGGAACTCCCGCGGCCGCGGCAATCACCGACGCAATCGACGAAATGTTGAGAACGGCTCCGTACGGGTCTCCCCCCGTGCCAACAATGTCGAGCACATTGGGGTCGACACGCAGCGGCAACGCGTTCGCGAGTACGGCATCCCGAAATCCAACGATCTCGTCGACGGTTTCGCCTTTAACCCGAAGTGCGACGAGCATTCCCGCGAGTTGAGCGGATGTCGCCTCCCCCGCCATGACGGATTGCATTGCCCATTCGGCATCACTGATCGACAGATTGTCGCCTTCAATGAGGGCGGAGATGATATCTGGCCAAGTGCGCTCGCGGGACATGACCCAAATCCTAGCTAGAGAGGCACGACTGGCCCCCGGAATGACAAAACGGGGCCTCGATATCGACCATAATGGAGTAGTGACCACTGCATCTCTCTCGCGCTCGATCGGTGCTCCCGTCGTGCAACGCCCGAATATCGTGGCTGTCGGAACCATCGTGTGGCTCGGCAGCGAGGTGATGTTCTTCGCGGGTCTCTTCGCGATTTACTTCACGCTCAAATCGACCTCCCCGGGATTGTGGGAAGAGCAGACCGCGAAACTCAATGTTGGCTTCGCGCTCGTCAATACGCTCGTGCTGGTGTCGTCTTCGTTCACCGCCCAATTCGGCGTTTTCGCCGCAGAAAAACTGCAAGCCCGCCGTACGGGTGGCCACCTCCAGTTCTGGAAGTGGGGCATGACCGAGTGGTTCTTCTTGACGTACGTGCTCGGCGCGTTCTTCGTCGC
>JANNCX010000175.1:0-5534 GCA_031387145.1 Salinibacterium sp. | reverse complement strand
TGCGCAAGATGAGGTCGAGGTAGGGCTTGAGCAGCAGCCCCGCGGTGCCGAAGAGCACCCCGAGCGTCACGAACACGAGACTGAATCCAAGAATGAAGAGCGATACGCCGAGCAGTAGCCGGCGACGGTCCGGCTTCTCGCCGTCACCCACGAATCCGCCGACGTAAGCGAGGTAGCTCGGCACAAGCGGCAGAACGCACGGCGACGCGAACGACACAAGCCCCGCGAGAATCGCAATCGGCAACGCCAGCAGGAGACTGCCGCTCAAAACGAGCTCGCCGATCGGGTCGGTCACGACCCCTCCGCGACGACGGAGTCGATCATGGCCGCGAGGATGCTCGGGTCGCGAATGAGGCCGCTAATGCGCGCTGCGACGCGTCCTTCGGCGTCGACGACGAGTGTCGTGGGCACGGCGTTGGGTGCCACCGATCCCGCGAACGCGAGCTGCACGCTCGCCGAATTCGCGTCGATGATCGACGGATACTCGATCTCGAACTTGGTCGCAAAGGCGATCGCGACATCCGCTGAGTCAGAAATGTTGACACCGAGGAAGGGAACATCGTCGTATTCTTCGCTCAGCGCCTTGAGGTCGGATGCCTCGCTGCGGCACGGCGGGCATGACGCGTACCAAAAGTTCACGACGTAGACGGAGCCAGCGAAGTCTTCGCTCGAGATGGATTCGCCGCTCTCGTCGACTCCGCTGAATTCGATGGGTGCGTCGCGCTCGGTCGCAGGTATCTCGGTGTACGCACCGTCACCCGAAATGTAGCCCTGGCCGGAGCCGTCGGCGTATTGGTCAGCGAGTGGATCGTTGCTGCAGCCCGCGAGCGCGAGTACCGCTGCGAGCGCGAGTGCGCCGACAAAGCCCCGCCTCACTCTGCCCGCCTCATGCAGCCCGCCTCATACAGCCCCAAAGTCAATTGCTGATTCAAGCAATTCTTTCGCAGGTTCCTGATAGTTCACCTCGACGAAGCGGTCGCCGTCGCGCCCCAGCGTCGTGATGCTCGAGAGGCTGCAGCGGCGCTTGCGCGGGTCGTGTGGGAGCGACATTTGCTTGACCGAGCGCGCGACCATGACGATGGGCATTTGGTGGCTCACGAGCACGGCCTCGCCGCTCTCAGTCGCCGACCACGCGGACTCAACCATCTCGAGCATGCGCGCCTCGACACTGCGAAACGGCTCGCCCCAACTGGGTCGCAAGGGGTTGCGCAGCTGCGGCCACGACGACGGCCGCCGAATTGCCTCGCGCATGCGCTTGCCCTCGAACCAGTTGTGCGGCTCAATCAGACGCTCGTCGGTCACGATCGGAAGGCCGAAGACCTTTGCCCACGGTGCCGCGGACTCTTGCGCGCGCTGAAGTGGGCTGGCATACAACGCGGTGACGGGATGCCTGGCAAAACTTTGCGCCGCGGCATCCGCCATGCGGTGCCCCAGTTCGCTCAAGTGGTACCCCGCAATGCGGCCGTAGAGCACTCCCTCGGGATTGTGCACCTCGCCGTGGCGTACGAGGTGGATGAGGTCTGCTGGCACTCGTCAATTCTACGGGTCGTAGGGATGGCTAAACTCAGGGCGTGACTCAACGCACCCTCATCAAGAACCTTGCCGCCGCTGCCGACGGGCCCATCTCCGTATCTGGCTGGGTCGACACGGTGCGCGATCAGAAGAAGGTGCAATTCGTCGTTTTGCGCGACGAGTCGGGGTCTGTGCAGCTCGTCAACCCCAGACTTACGGATGCAGATGGCGCGCTGGAGCTTGGAGGATCGCCTGGCAATCCCGCGACGCCAGCGCCGAGCGAGCCTGCGAGCGAGGTAGACCTTGCCACAATCATCTCGGGCCTTGCGCAAGGCACGTTCCTCACCGCAACGGGCGAGCTCAAGCACGACGAGCGCGTCAAGCTCGGCGGTGTCGAGGTCAAGCTCGAGGCAATCGACATTGCTGCGGCCGCAATCGCCGAGACTCCCATCGCCGACGACTCGGGCGTCGACAAGCGCATGGACTGGCGCTTCCTCGATCTTCGTCAACCGAAGAACAACCTCATCTTCCGCATCCAGACAACGCTCGAACACGCGTGGCGCACATATTGGATCGAGAACGACTTCATCGAGCTCCACACTCCCAAGCTCATGGCGAGCGCGAGCGAATCGAAAGCCGAACTGTTCGAGGTCGAGTACTTTGACGGCAAGGCATACCTCGCGCAAAGCCCACAGTTCTTCAAGCAAATGGCTCAACCCGCGGGCTTCGGAAAGATCTTCGAGATTGGGCCCGCGTTCCGCGCCGACCCGAGCTTCACGAGCCGTCACGCGACCGAATTCACGAGCGTCGATAGCGAGATCAGCTGGATCGACAGCCACGAAGACGTCATGAAGATGCATGAAGAACTGCTCGTGGCCGGATTCAAGGCAATAAAAGAAAAACACGGCGCCGAGATCGAGGCCCTGTTCGACCTCGAGGTCACCGTGCCGTCGTTGCCGTTCCCGCGCATTCCCCTCGCCGAAGCCAAGCGCATCGTTGCCGAGCGCGGATACGAGGTTCCCCGCGCCGACGACGACATGGACCCAGAAGGCGAGCGTCAGATCGCCGCATACGCGCGCGAAGAGTTCGGCCACGAGTTCGTGTTCTTGACCGACTACGCGTCGAGCATCCGGCCGTTTTATCACATGCGTCATTCGGATGATTCGAGCCTCACGAACAGCTACGACCTGATCTTCAACGGCGTCGAGATCTCGACGGGAGCACAGCGCGAGCATCGCGTCGACGTGCTCATCGAGCAAGCGAAAGATAAGGGGCTCGACCCCGAAGAGCTCGATTTCTACCTCGACTTTTTCCGTTACGGCGTTCCACCGCACGGCGGATTCGGCATGGGCCTGAGTCGAGTTCTCATGCTGATGCTGCACTTGCCCAATCTGCGCGAGGCGACGTATCTTTTCCGTGGACCAACCCGTTTGACACCATAGAATTACCAGACGAATCCGCATCGTCGAAAGGCACGTCAATGGCTGGAAAATTCGTCATTTCGAAGGACAAAAAGGGCGAGTTCCGGTTTGTCCTGAAGGCCGGCAACGGCGAAGTAGTTGCGATGTCCGAGGGATACGCCACCAAGTCTGGCGCTGTCAACGGCATCGAGTCGGTGCGCAAGAACGCCGCTGACTCAACCGTCGTCGACGAGACCTAGAAACTTCTCGCGGGTCGTTCACCGCGATGGGGCATGATGTCACCATGTCCAAGAAGATTGACGCCGCTCTGAAAGACCTCAAGCGCGCCCTCAACAAGCACGCTCAAGCGGTTGGCGGTTCGGCGGTATCGCTCAAGAAGTCTCAGCGCGCGAGCGCGAAGGTTGCCTCGGCAGCAACGGCGTATGCCGAAGCGGTGCATGCTAAGAGCGGCCTCGCCAATCCATTCACCGACATGCTTCAGCCTGGGCTGGAGAGCTCGACTCTTGCTTCTCTCGCGGCCGAACGCGACTCTATTGCGAAGAATCTGACGGGGCCGATCGCCATTCAAGACGCTGTCTAGATTTCGAAGTCGACCGCAACTCGCTCGGTCACGTTTCGCCGCACGATCGGTAGCGCCTTGAGGTGTTCTGGGTGCTCTTGGTACGCCGCGAGGTCGGCGACCGAGTCATAGTCAGCGACGAGAACGAGATCCCAATTGGTCTCGAAGTAGGCGCTATTTGCGTGCACCTTGAGACTCTTGAGTTGCGGGATGATCGGCACGAGCGCCTCGAGCGCCACCGTGATCTCGGCGGCAGCAACTGCCTTCTGCTCGGGACTCGCGGCCGCGAGCTTCCACATGACGATGTGCCGAATCATTCGATTGCCTCCTCTAGAGCTTGCGTCAAGCGCGCCGCGTCGACGCGCCAAATGTTGTGAACGAGTCCATTGATGAGCACGACGGGAATCTCGTCTGCAAAGCGTTCGGCGAGCTCCGGGTCATCCAGAAGAGAGAGTTCTTCGAGCCAGACGGATGCCGCGAACTTCGGTTGAGCGAGTACCTGCGCGACAACATCCCGAGCCGTATCGCACAAGTGACACCCGGGCTTGCCGACAAGAGTGAGGCGTACGGTGGACACGACCCTAGACTAATCTCCGATGCCTGCCGCAGTGCCGCCCCCACCCACCGATCGACCCATCGTCGCGTTCTTCGATGTCGATAACACGCTCATGCGTGGGGCGAGCGTCTACTACGTCGGGCGCGAGGCCTTTCGCTTGGGACTCATCTCGTGGCGCGACATCGCGCTCTTCGCCTGGCACCAGTTTCGATTTCTCGCGGTCGGCGAGAATCGCAATCACTTGTCAACCTCGAAAGAGCGTGCGCTAGGGCTCGCGAGTGGTCACACCGAGGTCGCTCTCATGGCTCTCGCCGAAGACATCTACGACCGTCACATCGCACCCAATCTGTGGCCCGAGACTGTCGCGCTCACGAAAGAGCACTTGCGCAAGGGGCACCAAGTGTGGCTCGTGACTGCGACGCCGCAGCTCGTGGCGCAAGTGATCGCGAATCGGCTCGGCCTCACGGGAGCTCTCGGCACGAAGGTCGAAGCGCTCGACGGCGTCTTCACGGGAGTGCTCGACGGGCACGTGCTGCATGGCGAAGAGAAAGCCATCGTTGCGCGCGAGTTAGCGCGCGAAACGGGCACGGATCTGGATGAGTGCTGGGCGTATTCGGATTCGAGCAACGATATTCCGCTGCTGACGATGGTCGGCAATCGGGTGGTCGTCAACCCAGACGCGAAGCTACTCGCTCATGCCAAGCGCGAGGGCTGGGACATCCTGCCGCTCAAACGATCGAGCATTCGGGATGCGCAGAAGAAGGTAAAGCGCGAAGCGAAGTCGCGCTAGCTACTTCTTGTTGCGACGCTGGTGGCGCGTCTTGCGCAGCAGCTTGCGGTGCTTCTTCTTCGCCATGCGCTTGCGACGCTTCTTGATTACTGAACCCATGAGAACCTCAACTGTCTGAATGGACCGACCCGGTCCGATTCAGAACCGCGGAAAGACTAACCCAGCGAGTTTAGCCCAATTCAGCCGACGTCGGCGATCGGGGTCTCGATAGCGGCCACGACGGCCGACTCGGGGATACGGAACGAGCGACCGAATCGCACCGCGGGCAATTCGCCCGAGTGCACAAGGCGGTACACGGTCATGTTCGAGACGCGCATCATGTCGGCTACTTCTGCAACCGTGAGGAATCGCACCTCTGAGAGATCCCGTGCCACGACGTGCCCCTTTGAACCGTATGCGCTCCGCTCGGATGTGACTGGAGTGCTAATCGGTAACAATAGGGGCAGTTGTGACGTGGTGTCCACCCCGATCAGCGACGGAATGGCCTGCGCTTGAACGTCTTCGGAAGTCGCTTCGTGACTTGCTCGGTCGCGTCGTGGATGACGGTGCGAGCCTGGTGCGCTCCCTCGGCCGCACGGCGTCCGATCGTTTCACCGACGTCGACGCCCTTCCACGCCGCACCCGACCACGCCGCGAAAGCCGCCGACCCGCTCGCGTCGGCACCCTCGCGATCAAAGTCGGATTCGTCGAATCCTG
>JANNCX010000159.1:0-2693 GCA_031387145.1 Salinibacterium sp. | reverse complement strand
CGCGAAGGCGCGGCAAGAGGTACTCGAGTTGAGCGAGTTCAACTTGCGCTTTTCCCTCGCGACTCTTGGCATGTTGACTGAAGATGTCGAGGATGACCGCGGTGCGGTCGATGACCTTGACGCCGACCACGTCTTCGAGTGCTCGGCGCTGGCTTGGCGCGAGTTCGGTGTCTGCGATCACGGTGTCTGCGCCCGTGGCAGCGACGACGTCGCGCAGCTCGCTCGCCTTGCCTTTACCGAAGTAGGTGCTCGGGTCGGGGTGCGGACGGCGCTGAAGCAATCCGTCGAGGACGACGGCTCCCGCGGTCTCGGCGAGAGCCGCGAGCTCACGCATTGAGTTCTCGGCGTCGTGAAGCGTTCCGCCCGAGTAGACCCCAATAAGCACGACATTCTCGAGGCGAAGCTGTCTGTATTCGACCTCAGTGACGTCCTCGAGTTCGGTGGAAAGACCCGCGACTCTGCGCAGAGCCTGACGATCTTCGCGATCGAATTGGTCACCGTCGCTCGCGCCTGAATCGCGAGAATCGCTCTGTAGCGCGAGTGCGCTTGCCGCTCCGAATCGCGTCACGCCGGCGGACTTGCCGTCGGTCGCGAGAACTCGGTCGACCGTAGTTCGCGAGCCCTCTTCGTTTGGCCCGAGTTCGTGCGTGCTGGATTCGTTCATTGTGGTTAACCCTACTTGTCAGTACTTCGGTAAGTTCTGTGCATGGCCAGTGAGCACTACTTCTCCCCGACTCCGGGGGGCGAGCTCAAGCTGCGCACGATTCGTGCACGAATAGCGGGCGAGGAACGCGAGCTCGTAACGGCAAATGCGGTCTTTAGCCCCGAGCGAATCGATCAAGGCACGGCGGTTCTGCTGGCCAACGCGGTCGCGCCGCCTCCGGGTGGAAACCTGCTGGACCTGGGATGCGGGTGGGGACCCATCGCGCTCACGCTTGCCCTTGAATCCCCGCGCGCGACAGTGTGGGCTGTCGACGTCAACGAACGCGCACTCGATCTTGTGCGCGAAAATGCTCAGAGACTTTCCATACCAAACATCAACGCCGTAACTCCCGATAATGTTCCCGACGGAGTCAACTTCACGACCATCTGGTCCAATCCGCCGATTCGCGTCGGTAAGAGCGAGCTCCATAACTTGCTTGCACGATGGCTGCCGCGGCTCGACCCCGGTTCGGATGCGTGGCTCGTCGTGCAACGAAATCTCGGCTCCGACTCCCTCCACCGCTGGCTCGAGTCGACCTTCCCCGAGAACTTCAGCTTCGCTCGCGCCGCCACGAGCAAGGGCTATCGAGTGCTTCGCGCACGTCGCAGGGAGCTTTCACCGGATGCGCGCGCTCGAGCCACGCGCTGAACGCTAGACCTCGAGCGTCCCGTCGAACACGAGCTCCGCTGGTCCGCTGAGCGAGACGTGCTCGCCATCCTCAGTGGGAAACATCCGCACCCCTACGGTGCCGCCTGCAACCTCGACGCGCCACTGGTTCGGCGCGCCCGTTCCCGCCCAGTGCCGAAAGGCGAGCGCAGCGGCGACCGCGCCCGTTCCGCACGACAAGGTCTCTCCGCTCCCGCGCTCGTGCACGCGCATGCGGATGTGTCCGACGCCATCGCGCACGAGAGGCTCAGAGGCAACGACGAACTCGACGTTCGCGCCTTCCGCTGGCTCCGGCTCGATCACGGGAACGTACGTGAGGTCGGCCGACTCGAGCTCCTCACGACTCGCGAGAGCTACGACAATGTGCGGATTGCCGACATTGATACCGAGGCCCGGGCGCGCAACCGGTAGCTCCTTCGCGCGCACGAGCGGCTCACCGCCGTCGAGAGCCCATCTGCCGAGGTCAGCTTGAAACCCTGTTGCGTTTCGCTGGACATCCCGCACTCCGCTGCGCGTTCCGATGGGGAGTGTGCCGCCAATCTCGAGCTTTGCGAGCCCCCGTTCAAGCAAGAAGCGACTGAATACGCGGATGCCATTTCCGCACATTTCCGCGATCGAACCGTCAGCATTGCGGTAGTCCATAAACCACTCCGCCGCGCCGTCTTCAGCAAGCGCCGCCGCGCCTTCGGGAATGCTCTTCGACTTGACCGCCCGCAAGATGCCGTCCGCGCCGACGCCGAAGTGCCGATCACAAATCGCCGCGATCTGGGCGACACTCAAGTCGATGGCTCCATCGGCGTCCTCGAAAAGCACGAAATCGTTACCCGTGCCGTGGCCTTTGGTGAACTGCAGAGTCGCCATGCTTCAATCCTGCCTTACAAGCGCTAGAGCCTGTGAGTCGCGGTCGCTTGCGTCGTGCTCGATCCAATGAGCGTCACGATATCGATTGAACCAACCAACTTGGCGTCGAGCATAGCGACGAGTGAGCGACCATGACTGTTCGATGGCTTCCTCTTGCGTAACCTCGCCCTCGAGTTGCGCGAGGGCTTGCGAATACCCAATCGCGCGTCTAGCCGTTATTCCGAGACCGGCGCGAGACAGCTCGCGAACTTCATCGAGAAGCCCGCTCTGCCACATCCGACGCACTCGATCCCCCAAGCGCTCGACGAGCTGTTCACGCGGAGCCCGCAACCCGATTGTCACCGTCTTTCGCCATCGCTCGCTGTCTTGCGGGAGCCCTGACCCAAATGGCTCCCCCGTGAGCCCAATCACCTCGAGTGCTCGCACGATACGCCGACCATTCGACGCGCCGATCGCGGCAGCC
>JANNCX010000158.1:0-9632 GCA_031387145.1 Salinibacterium sp. | reverse complement strand
CTCGTCGCCACCCGAATCGGCGAAGTGCCGAATGGTATTCGCGAGCGTGTATTCGAGCACGTACGTCGTGCGACCCTGCACGAACTCGTCGGTGCCGAGCGCGAACTCCGCGAATCCGTTGTAGTCGTTTCGTTCGAAGTAGACGGGGTCACCGTTTTCGTCGGTCACCGAGATCATTGACAGTTCGAGCCGCACTTCGCCATCCGTAAGCGGGATCGCTCGAATGATGCCCCGGTTCTGATCGAAATCAGGGAATCGCGCAACCAGTGTCTCTACGACGCGCGTTGTCGCGCGACCGTCCGAGTCGACGTCGAGAAAGTATTGCCCGTCGAATGAGTCGAACGAAAAGTCGCTTACGTCGGTCACTGCGATCGCACTCGCCGCGACGGCGGATGCTCCGACGCCGACGGCCACGAGCACACTCAGCGTCAGGATTCTTGCAATTGCTCGGTTCACGAGGCAACACTAAACCCAAGAAGTTGACCCCGACCGGTAGATCGTGCCTAGTCTGAGCAATGACTTTCCCGGGTTCGGCGCCAAAATTCGCCGAATTTGTGGGCCAGTGGATGTCGCGACAGCGGTGGTTCGCGAACAAGGGGTCGCTGCCCGCGATCGAGATCGTCGGCAGTTGGGGCATGCGAGCGCAGGATCCCACTGTCGAGATCGCCACTCTGCTCTTGCTCGATCACACTCCCGGCAAGTCGGCGCTCTACCAAGTTCCGCTCGTGCACAGACTTGTAGAGGCGCCAGATGCGGTCGGGTTGATCGGCGAGTTCGAGAATCGGTTCGTGTACGACGCCCCTCATGACGCCGCCTACACGTCAGCGCTACTCACGCTCGTGACGGGCGAGCGCGTGGTGCGCGGCGACAGAATGCTCGCGTCGGGGCACCGGTCGACCGGCGACGTGGCATCCTCGATCGCACAATCGGACTTCACGTCTCGAGTGCTCGCTGGAGAGCAATCCAACACGTCGATAATCTTCGAGCCAACTTCTTTGCGAGCGGATGCCGCACCGACCGTGAGCGTCATGTGCAAGCTCTTTCGCACTATCCACGACGGCGAGAATCCCGATGTGCAGCTACAGTCGGCACTCGCTGCCGCCGGATCAACGGCAGTGCCGCAACCCATCGGGCACGTGCGCGCGGAGTGGAACGACAAGACCGCGCCTTTCGGTCGCGCTCGTGGGCACCTTGTGTGCGCGCAAGAGTTTCTGCCGGGCGCTCAAGATGCGTGGACCCTCGCACTTCAGGCCGCGAGTTCGGGATCCGACTTCGCGAGCGAGGCGCGCGCGATGGGTGTCGGTACGGCTCAAATCCACGCGACTCTCGCGGCGACACTGCCGACTCGCGCCACGGACGTCGACGACGTCGAGAGTATTCTCCAACGCATGAACGGCCGCTTGAGGGACGCAATCGCCGAGGTTCCCGACCTCGAGCGCTTCGCCACTGGGCTCGCAAAAATTTTTGAGCGCGCGCGAATTGTCGAGTGGCCTGCGCAGCAGCGAGTGCACGGGGACTTGCATCTCGGCCAAGTTCTTGCGGTTCCCGACCGGGGTTGGGTTGTCGTGGACTTCGAGGGTGAACCACTTCGCCCGATGAGCGAGCGCGTTCTGCTCGATAGTCCAATGCGTGACGTAGCAGGGATGCTTCGGTCCTTCGACTACGCGGGTGGTTCTGTTGCGATGAGCGAAGAGACTATTCATCCACTGTCGTGGGTCGACGCAGCGCGCGCGGCCTTCATCGCGGGCTACGTCGAAGCTGCGGGAGCCGAGATCCTCGAGAACTCTGCGCTCATCGACGCGTTCGAGGTCGACAAGGCGCTCTATGAAACGGTCTATGAAGCTCGCAATCGGCCTGCGTGGCTGCCGATTCCCGTAGCCGCGATCGAGCGATTGGCCGCTCGCTTCGTCGACTAGTTGCTCAGTGCTTCCCTCAGCAAGCTAGCGAGCGCTTGCGTCTGGATGTTCGAATCCGCGGCGACCTCGACATCAGAGCCATCAAGCGCGCGAGCCGCTAGTCCCGCTTTACTGTCGATGAGTTCTGCGATTCGAGCGTCAATCGTGTGGGCAGCGATAATTCGCCACGCTGTGACGGGAAGTTCTTGACCGATTCGGTGCACTCGGTCGATCGCTTGAGTCTGTTCGGCGCTCGTCCAGCTGAGCTCGGCGAGAACGACGTTTGAGGCAGCCTGAAGGTTCAGCCCGACGCCTGCGGCAGTGAGCGACGCTACGACGACCGACACATCTGGGTCGGTCGTGAAGGAGTCGATCGCCGCTTGGCGTGCTTTCGCGGTCTGGTCCCCCCGAATCGATACAGATGTGAGCCCGACCTTCGCGAAGTGCTTTTCGGCTGCGTCCATGACGTCGATGTGCTTCGCGAAGAAGACAACCTTGCCGACGGATCGAGCGAGTTGCGAGGTGTAATCGGCCGCGAGAGTTGCTTTCGCTTGGCCGATCTTGCGAACCATCGTGAAGACGTTTTCGCCCGTCGTCGCACCCTTTGATTCTTCTAGCTCGGCGTGAGCAACGACGCGGATGAGGTCTTCGTCCAAGGCGTCGGGCTTGAGCGCCCTAATCCTCATGAACCGCTCGAGGAGCCTTGCGGTAAGTGCGGCTTCAGCTGCCCGGATCGATCTGCCGAGATCGTCGTCGAGTTCGACGGGAATGTCGGCGATGCGGCGGGCGGGGATGTCGGCCGCGACATCCACTTTCTTGCGACGCACGATGCCCATGTCGATGACAGCACGTCTCGCTTCCGAGAAGAAGCCGAAATCGGCGGGCGTGAGGCCCGTCTCTTCGAGCTTGTTCATGAGGCTCGCGAGTGGCTTCTTGTCGTCAATCCAGCCGAGGAACTGCCAAATCGCGCGGAAGTCTTCGATCGAGTTGATGAGCGGCGTTCCCGTGAGAGCCATCAAGAGCGCCTTGGGGTACGCGGCGCGAATGCTTCGCGAGAGCGCCAGAACGTGCTTCGAGCGCTCAGACTTCAGATTCTTGATGAAGTGCGCTTCGTCGACGACCATGCCCTTGAAACCGAAGCGCCCGAGCCACCCGACATGTCGATCGAGAATTTCGTAGTTCACGATGACGACATCGCTGAAGGCGTCGACGTCGTTGCCGTCCCCGTGCACGACCGTCGCTGTGCGCCCGGGAGTCCACATCTCGACTTCGCGCGCCCAGTTGGTCTTGACGACGTTGGGTACGACGACGAGGAGTGGATACGAGTTGGATGCCGCGGCCGCGAGAAGCGCTTGCGCCGTCTTGCCGAGTCCTGGCTCGTCGGCGAGCAAGAAGGTTCGGTGCCCGCGCTTCACTTCTTCGATGAAGCGAGCTTGGTGGCGCATGAGTTCGAGATCGCCCGTCGTGCGCAATGACCCCGCTTCGGGCAAGTCCATCGTCGCTGCCCCTCCGCCAGCGCCGTTTTCGAACGACCGGAAGAGCGGCTCAATGAGCTCCCAGTTCGCGAGCCGGTTGACGGCAGTTGGCTTTGCGTTCAGCGCGCTGAAGTCCGGCGCCAAGAAGGGGTTCGACATTTGCATCTGGCGAACGGATGCCGGCACCACTTGCTTCTCAACTTGCTTGTCGATGGGCTTGGGTTCGGTAGTGATGATGAGCTCGTCTGGGCTCAACTCGACGCCTGCCGCGATCAGAAGGTCGCGACGAAGCGCCTTCGCGGCCGCAGTGACGGGCGCATCGTCGCCAAGCATCGCGATGAGACTCGTGTCGCGCGCGGCGGTCTTCGCAAGGATTCCTGCGAGTCCGTCGAGGCGCTTTTGTTCATTCGCGCGCTCTGAATCGGTGAGGGCAGAGTCTTTCTTAACGCGAGCGCGTTCCTCGCGCAAGAGAAGCGCAGCGACTTGAAAACGAGCGCGATTGGCAGGCTTGAGCGGGCCCTTCTGCACGGCGGTCTCGACTTCACGAGCCGCGCGAGCGAGCACGGGGATGACTCCCACGTCGTCGCCCGGACGAACCTTGCGACGCTGACTCGACTGCTGCCGTTGACCCGTGCTCTTTCGATCCGAGCTCGGTCGTTGACGCTTGGGTCGTTGACCGGGCTCGCTCTGCCCGGACTGTGCGCTCTCGGAGAGGGCCAATTAGTCTCCTTGTACCGGGGACTCCCCCGACACGTTGCTAGTGAAGCCACCGGCGATTCGGCCGAATGACGGCGCCAACTCGAGTGATCCAGACCCGGTCGCGATGCGACTGGTGGGCTCTGCGTGCGCTGTGGCTATCCTACGCCGAATCCGCTGATACGCGAATCAGTGCGCCCGCCAGAACAAAGACGAGCGCCGCGACGTACTGAAGGCCGAGCCAGAGGTCGGGCATGCCGAGCTCGATCGGCACGATGGGATTCCACAACACCGCGATTGACGCAAGCGGAGCTAACGCCCACCACGCGCGAGCTTGAACGGCTAGCCAGGCCACGATGAGGGCGAAGATGCTGACGATGTAGCGGATGACCGTGAATCCGTCAGTCTCGATGAGAGCGATGCCAATGAGAAGAGCAATGACCGCGATGATCGAGGGAATGAGTGCGCTTCGACGCAGGCCGGACGGATACGCAGCGCTCATGAACAAAAAGTTTACTCGCGACCCAAGTGGCGCGGGTCTAGCCTGTCTCCATGGGATTGTTCGATGACATTGCCAAGGGCTTTCGCACTCTCACGGGCGGAGCCGACGAAGAGCTACTCATGACTGGTGTACTCGCTCGAGGCGAGATTCTGTCGATCTCGGTCTCGAATACGACGATGTCGGTCATGAATGCACCCGTTGAACGCACGTGCACATTTCAGCTCCGCGTCATGATGGACGGCATCGCTCCGTTTGAAGCTGCCGTGACGCAGCGCGTTCAAGAGATCATGATCAGCCAACTCAAGCAGCCTGGACTCGTGCTCGCAGTGCGCGTTGATCCCGCCGATCACTCTCGAGTCGCGATCGATTTCGCCAACCAAGCGCCGACGGTTCAGCTCGCGGAGTCGACGGGACCGGGTAGCGCAGCACACATTCTCGCGACGGGAACACCCATCACGGTCGTCCTCGTTTCGAACACAGCCATTGGAGTCTCGAACGCTAAGGGCGACCCGGTTCACGCGCTCACGCTCACCGTCGCCGAGGGCGTCGCGCAGCCGTACCAGATCCAAGTGGGCAACGCGGTTCCTGCGTCCGCTCTCCCGCTCGTCTTCCCAGGATCGAAGCTTCACGCCAAACTAGGCGACGGCCCGAACGATGTCGTTGTCGACTGGGCGGCCGGATCTGCGACCTAGCGCCGTAGGCTGTCGCCATGGCGCGAAAACTCGAGGGACAAGTTCGCGGGCTCGATGCACTTGTCGGGCTCATCGTTATGCTCGCGCAAGTGACGATCGGGTTTCTCAGCCTCTCGGCACTCTACGCGCTGGGGGCGAGCTCCCCACCCGCTGGTTCGACGAGCGATTCGATCGATGCGGGATTCACGATCGCGTTGATCGGGAGCATCGCGATCGTTGCACTATCGACGATCACGTTTCTCATCCGCGTTGCCGTCGGGCGCCGCAGCTGGACGGCACCCCTGTGGGGCGCGATCGGAATGTCCTTCGTGATCGCTGTGGGCTATTTCATCATGACGAACGCCCTCTAGACGCCGCCACCACCGCCGCCGCCACCACCGCCGCCTGACGAGCCTCCACCGCCGGATCCGCCGCTCGAACTGCTCGAGGAGCTACCGGAATACGACGATGCTGCACTCGTTGACATCGTGCTAATGCTCGATGCGAACACCGCTGCGTTAAACGTGCTCGTTCCCGAATACCAATCCGGCGAACTGTCGACGTAGTACTTTCCGAGTTCCTCGGCCCATTGCTTCTCCATGCCGAAAATCACGGCATATGGCAAGAGCTTCTCGTAGACGTCGATCACTTGCCGTGGATCACTCGCCGAGACGGCCTCTCGCTCGGCACCCGTCGGGCTTTGAAGCATCTTTAGACGATCCGCTTCAGCGAGACGGATGTACAGCTCGAGTCCCTTGAAGTGGTCCCTCAATTCGGCTCCCGCGTCAGTGAGCGGCGTGCGGAACAGCAAGCCGAACACAATCAACACGACGACAATCGGTGCGATGAAGAGCGCGATCGGTAGTAGGCCGCCCACGGCATCCTCGAGCAGCGTGATTCCAAAGATGAAGCTCCCAATGGTCGAGGCAACCACGAGCATCACGGGAAGGATCGCGTGCACAGCTGATCCTCGCTTGCGATATCCCGCGCTCGTCGCACTCGAGGTCGCATTTGCGATTATCGCGCGCACATACTGGCTGAGCGTGACATCCCGCCCACTCATCACGTAGCCCGTGCCCGGAATCAACTGATAACCGAACAAGGCTTGCGCGAGCGTAAGCTGCGGACCCGCTAGCCCAGTGGGATCCACGAGTTCGAGGAGATATGCGACGCCGCGCGAAAAGAATCCGGTCTTTTCCGTCTCGACGATTCGAATCTTGCGCTTGACTGCGAAGTCAACGAATTGCGCTGCGGCAGCGCGGGTCGTTTTCCCTAGAATCACGGACGCCGTAATGAGGTCGATCCCCTCTGGCGGCGTGTATTCGGCAATCACAGTTGGTCGTCCCTTGCCGTCACCCAGCACGGTTCGGCGCAAGACGATCGACCACACGAGAGCAATGAGTGCGCCCAATAGTGCGATGAGTTGCAAAATCGCAGTCGGCGAACCGAGGTAGGAGTCATCCCGAGGCACAAAGGTGCGCGGCTCGAAGCCCATGACGACTGTGACGTTCGAGAACGGTGCGATGTTGGGCACGACGGTACTCACTACGGTGCCTTCGGCTTCTTGCTCCGTCGTGAGTTCGCACGGAGTTTGCGAACCTTCGTAACCCTGGTAGCACGCCGTCTGCCCGGTGAGAGATGCCGCGAGCGCAGTCGGCACGTGTACTCGAGCAGCGACGCTACCGAAGTACTGGTACCACCCGGTTCCGTTGGTGTCCCAGTAGAACTCATCGTCGTTCGTGTCGGCGAAGTAACGCGTCACGTTGTGTTGCGTGTAGGTGAAGACGTAGGTCTGCCGTCCGCTCACGAAAGAGTTTGCGGCGCTTGTCACGAGCACGAAGCCCTCGTCATCCGTCTCGACCGTGAACGGCCGCTCCGCACCCGTTTCGTCCGTGACCGAAACGATCGCGACATCCGTCGGTGCGCCTTGGTAGCCACCGGGGATCGCGCGCCGCATTCCGCGGTTCTGATTCTCGGGGAAGATCGCGACGAAGGTCTCGACGGTCGTCAGGGTCGAGCGCCCATCGGCGTCGACGTCGAGGTAGTAGTCGGCACTGAACGACTCGAATTCGAAGTCGTCGAGACCTGCCAGCACGACCCCTGCCGCATCGCTTCGTTCCGCCGCAAGGGCAGGTGCCCCAACCGCTGCGAGCGAAAGTGCAACGACAGCTCCAGCGACGAGAGCGAGCATCCTGCGATTCATGAATCACACGCTACGGGATCGCACGGAGCCGGGCTAGGTAAAGTCGATGCATGGACCACGCTGTCGCGATCGAGAATCTCCGTCAGTTGGTGCAGATTCGATCAGTGTCCCGCCTCGATGAGTCACTCACCGAGTGGGCGGAGTTTGATCGATTCATCGAGACGCTTGAGCACTTGTACCCGCTCGTGCACTCGAGCCTCGAGCGTGAGATTGTCGCGGGGCACTCGCTGATGTTTCGCTGGCCGGGCCGGTCTCACGACGAGCCCACCGTGCTCATGGCGCACTACGACGTTGTCGCCGCGACCCCTGAGGGATGGATACACGCGCCCTTCGCCGCTGACGTCACGGGAGACGGCGACGAGCGCATCGTGTGGGGCCGCGGCACGCTCGACGACAAGGGAGCACTCGTGTGCATATTTGAAGCTCTCGAGTCAACCCTCGAGGCGGGCCTCGTGCCCGCGAACGACATCTACGTATGCCTCGGGCACAATGAGGAAACGTCGGGGTCGGGCGCTCGCGCGATTGTCGATGTGCTCGAATCACGTTCAATTCGCCCCGCCCTCGTGCTCGATGAAGGTGGCGCTGTCGTCGAGAAGGTCTTTCCCGGTGTGGCCGCTCCCGTCGCGGTCGTCGGAGTGAGCGAGAAGGGCATCATCAACCTCACCCTGAGTGTCGCGCAAGAGGGCGGCCACGCGTCGACTCCGCCACAAATGACAGCGACGGCTCGACTCGCGAGGGCAATCGTCAGGCTCACCGCTCGGCCTTTTCCCGCGCGATTCACCGCCACGAATTTCGCAATGTTCGAAGCGCTCGGAGCGCACGCTCGAGGGGCCTTTGGTGTGCTCTTGCGCAATCACCGTGTGACTCGTCCGGCGCTCTTGATCGCGTTCACTCGGTTGAGCGACGAGACCAATGCCGTCACTCGCACGACCGCGGCGGTGACGATGCTCTCGGGGAGCGAGGCGGCGAATGCGCTTGCCGAACGTGCCGTCGCGACCGTCAACATCCGCGTCGCTGTGGGAAGTTCTGTCGCTCGCGCGATCGAGCACGTTCGCACTGCCGTTCGCGACCCCAAGGTGACGTTCGAGGTGCTCCAAGCCCACGAGCCCTCCCCTGCCTCACCCGCGAGCGGTGCCGCATGGCAGTTGTTGAACTCGACAATTAGCTCAATATTTCCAACCGCAATTGTCGCGCCATACGTCATGCTCGGTGCGACCGACAGCCGGCACATCTCGAGAATCAGCGAATTCACCTACCGAATCAGCCCGTTCGAGATGACCACGAGCGAGCGAGCGAGTCTTCACGCCGTCAACGAGCGGATTACCGTCGCGACGTTCGAGCGGGGCATCGCGTTCTATCGTGCGCTCATTGAACGCCTATAGCCGCCCTACCCGTCGGACGTGCTCTCGTCACTCGATAGCCACAGACCGAGCTCGTGCAAATTGTCGGTGATGATGCCATCGACCCCGAGCGCCACCGCTTGAGTCCACGTCGATCGGTCGTTGAGCGTGTACAACAGCACGCCAAGACCTGCGTCGTGAATCCGCGCGACAACACTCGGGTCACTTTGTACGAACCATTGACTCGTGACGATCGCGACCGCGCCGCACGCAGCCGCCAATCGAGCGGGGTCGCCGACGACCGTTCGCGTGATAATCATGCGCGGGATGCCCGGCGCAACGTCACTCAATGCTTTGAGCGTCCACAAATCGAAGCTCGCGAGAATCACTCGATCGTGTACGCCTCTCGAGAAGAGTTGACTCGTCACGATCTTGACTTGCTCGGCGTTCCACGACCCCTTGAGTTCAAGAATTGCACTCTTGCCGGATGGCCGCAGGATCGACAGAAACTCGTCGAGCGTGGGAATCGTCGTGCCCCGAAAGTCGTCCGAGTACCACGAGCCGGCATCGAGTGCCGCGAGCTCGTCAAACGAGTGCGCCCACACGGGCCCTGACCCGTTCGTCGTGCGATCGAGCGTCCAGTCGTGCATGAGAACGACTACGCCATCTGACGTGAGTTGAAGATCGGTCTCGACGAACTCGATGCTGCTGTCCATCGCGAGTTGAAGTGCCGGGAGCGTGTTCTCGGGAGCACCGGTCTTATCTCCGCGATGCCCAGCGACGAACCCGGTTTGACCGGGAGTTCGTAGGGAATTGAATGCGCTCGCGGCCTCGACGGCAGTGGCGTCGG
>JANNCX010000122.1:0-3309 GCA_031387145.1 Salinibacterium sp. | reverse complement strand
GGCGAGCGAGAGCATCGGCCACAAAGAAGGCCGCAATCAGTAGCGCGACGACGACAATGAGTGCAACGATCCAGCCCCAACGGCGGCGCTTGCGCGGTGGCTGGGCCGCGGGCAACTGCAGCGTCTCGGCTTGAGTTATGGGAACACTCGGACTCGCTGCAATTGGCTCGGCCATGACTACATTCTCTCAGGAGCGTCGACGCCGAGGAGACCGAGTCCGTTTCGAAGCACTTGGCCCACTGCGTCGTTGAGCCACAAGCGCGTGCGGTGCACGGCCGCGACGGGCTCATCACCCAAGGGAGTCACGCGGCAATTGTCGTACCAGCGGTGGTACGCGCCCGCGAGTTCCTCGACGTAGCGCGCGACCCGGTGTGGTTCGCGCAGTTCTGCGGCCTGGCGCACGACTCGCGGAAACTCGGCGAGTACACCGAGCAGAATGCTCTCGGTTTCGTGCACGAGCAGACTCGCGTCGAATTCGCTTCGATCCACTTCAGCGGATGCCGCGTTGCGAGCTACCGAGCGCGTGCGAGCATGCGCGTACTGCACGTAGAACACCGGATTGTCATTGGTCTTGCGCCCCCACAAGTCAAGGTCGATGTCGACTTGAGAGTCGATCGAGCTGCGCACGAGGGCGTAGCGCCCGGCATCCACTCCCACCGCTTCGACGAGGTCGTCAAGAGTCACGACGGTGCCGGCGCGCTTCGACATGCGCACGGGCTCGCCGTCGCGCACGAGATTGACGAGTTGCCCGATGAGAATCTCGAGGTTCACATATGGCTCGTCGCCAAAGGCCTTCGTCATGGCCATGAGGCGCTTGATGTATCCGTGGTGGTCGGCCCCGAGCATGATGAGATTGCGCTCGAATCCACGCTCGCGCTTGTTGAGGTAGTAGGCGAGGTCGCCCGACATGTACCCGTATTCGCCGTCACTCTTGATGAGCACCCGATCCTTGTCGTCGTCGAAGTCGGATGAGCGGAACCACGTCGCACCATCCGCCTCGTAAATCGCCCCGAGGTCGCGCAACCGGTCGATCGCGCGCTCGACGGCGCCTGACTCGTGCACGTCGTTCTCGTGGAAGTACACGTCGAACGCGACACCGAACTGCTTGAGGCTCGCCTTGATGTCGGCAAACATGAGCTCGACACCGACCGAGCGGAAGACTTCTTGTTGCTCATCGCGAGGGATGTGAAACAGGTCACCCGGGTAGTCCGTGATGACGCGCGCGGCGATGTCCGAAATGTATTGCCCCGAATAGCCGTCTTCAGGAGTCGGCTCCGCGAGCCAACTCGCGAGCAAGCTGCGCGCGAAGCGGTCGATCTGGGCGCCGTGGTCATTGAAGTAGTACTCGCGAGTGACGAGCCCGCCCTGCGCCTCAAAGATCCGGGCGAGGCTGTCGCCCACGGCCGCCCACCGCACGCCACCGATGTGGATGGGCCCCGTGGGGTTCGCCGAGACGAACTCTAAGTTGATCTTGACCCCGTCGTACAGGTCGCCGCGCCCGTACGCGTCGGCTTGCTCGACGATGGTCTTCGCGAGGGCGCCCGCCGCCGCCGCATCCAGGGTGATGTTGATAAAACCGGGGCCGGCTACGTCGACGGATGCCACGCCCTCGAGTTTCGCCGCGTCGGCAGCGATCTCGTCAGCGAGTTCGCGGGGGTTGACGCCGAGCGGCTTCGCGAGCTTCATCGCGATGTTGGACGCCCAGTCGCCGTGTGCGCGATTGCGAGGCCGCTCGAGCTGAACATCGTCGATTGTGAGGGTCTCGGTGCTTCCGCGGCGCTCGGCAATGGTCAATACGACGGTGAGCAGGGCGGCGGACAAATCGGCGGGATTCACGATCACCAAGAGTAGCGCGCGTGGCAATGCGGCAATCTCGCAGCACTCACGGGGAGGATGGGGTCATGCGAATTCTCGCCGTTCCCTTTGCCGTTCTCCTGCTTGCGGGTTGCGTCCCTACCGACGCGCCCACCCCGACGCCGTCGCAGAGCAGCTCGAGCGCGACTCCTACTCCTTCGCCTACACCGACGGTCGATCCCGAAGGCATCCCCATCACGGTGTCATGCGAAGACCTCGTGAGCGCTCAAGTCATGTACGACTTCAATCCCAACTTCGGTCTCGAGGGTGAGTTCGAGCCGGATGCCGGCACGGACGCTGCGACCGCGGTGGGCCAGAACGGAATCGCGTGCCGCTGGGTCAACCAGACGAGTGGCGAAGTCATCGATATCTCGGTCGCAAACCTGCCCGACGTGGCACTCACGACCCTGCGAAACGACCTCGCTGACTCCAGCACGCTCGTGCCGACCTACGGCGTCGAAGGGTACTTCCGCGTCGCTGAGGGGGTGGGAGAGGCACAAGCGATTGACGACCCGTTCTGGATCGTCGCGGTCTCTTCGGCGTTCACCGAGCCCGGCGAAGCGGAGCCGATCATGGCGGCGGCGATCGCCGCGCTCTCCTAGCCCAGTTGGATGAGTTGGGTTCCGTCGTCGGTCGGCAACTCGTCGACGATCGCCAGTACTTCCATCTTCGTGAGTTTGAGGTCGGCCCAGTGGTTCGTGAGGAACGCGATGTCGGCGGCGTCACGGCCCGTTGAGATGCGGACCATGCTCTGCCGCGGTGCGAGGCGCGTGGCATCCACTACCCACCACGCACCGTCGACAAAAGCCTCGGCGACGGCGTGGAAGTCCATCGGCCTCAGACCGGGCGCGTAGACGGCGACCATGCGAGCGGGCACATCGAGCGCTCGCAAGAGGGCAATCACGAGGTGTGCGTAGTCGCGGCACACGCCCTTGCGCGCGAGCAGAGTTTGTTCGGCGCCGTCGGTCGCGAGGCTCGAGCCAGGCACGTAACGCAGGCGATTCCACACCCACAGGGTGACGGCCGAGAGGAGGTCGTGACCCTTGAGCCCCGCAAACTCGGAGCGCGCCGTGGGCGTGAGGCTGTCCGATTCGCAATACCGACTCGGGCGTAGGTACGTGACGAGGTCGAGGTCGACAACGGGTGCCGGATCGCTGCGGCCCGCGACATCCGCTGTGTAATTCACAACCATCGTTCCGGGGCCAGCGACGAATTGGTGCAGGCGCGTGCCGTGTCGATCGGTCAGTTCCGTCGCGCGCTGCGGTTCGCCGTCAAGCACAAAACTCAGGGTCTCGGATGTCACGGCAGTGCCTTGAGCGGCCGACAAGCTGTAGACCATATTGGTGCTGCCAGAAATGGCGAGCTCGAGGCGAGAAGTTACGGTGCGGAGCATTAGATGATCCTGTCACGCCGCGGCGACAGTCGCGTCGCTGATACTCTTGACTCGACCCTGGC
>JANNCX010000120.1:0-6274 GCA_031387145.1 Salinibacterium sp. | reverse complement strand
AACCCGGAGTGAAAGTGAGCGCGATTAGCCCGCCGAAGTACAGAGCTGCACACACGCTCAGCACGATTCGGGCGCGGGTCATGAGTGCAATTGTCGCAGTCTTGCCTTGGCAAAAGATGGGAGAAGGGTGAGTGCGGGATGAACGCTAGGCGAGAAGCCCCATCTCGATAAGTTCGCGTACGTGAGGCAACACCTCGACCACGAGCGCGCGCTCGTCTACCTCGAGCAATTGAGCAACTGCCGCGCAAATGGCGCCGAGGCTCAGCGTGCCATCGCACGCACCGATGACGGCCGCGAGGGCCGTGCCAAGATTAACGGTGCGCGCGAAACCTGACCCTTGCCGCAAGAGCATGACGGTCGGATGCTCCTCGCCGGGCCAATAGTGCCGGTGCTCGGTAACGTCGGGGGCGATCGTGAGCAACTCGAGAGCGAGAGCCGAGTCATCCCGAGTCCGAAGCCAATCGTGCGCGGCGAATACGGCCGCGATGTGGTCGCCAAGAGAGCCCCCGAGTGGCTCGCCGTAATGCTCGAACCGGCGCAAATTAGCGACACCGTCGACGGGTCGCCGCAGATTCACGTATCCGAAGCCCACGTGCGTGACTCCGCGCGCCGCGAAGTCGTCGAGCCACGCGGCGTAGAGCCTGTCAAATTCTGCACCGGGCCGCGTTCCACCGTCGCGAATCCACGTCTCGGCGTAGAGCTCTATGGACTGAACTTCGCGCTCGACAACCCACGCATCGAGCCCCGTCTCAGAAACCCAGCCCGCGACTCGCTCGAGACCGGCTTGCTCGCCGTACTCCCAGTTGCCGAGCAATTGCGCGATGCCGCCAGGCTCGAGTCGAGCTTCGACGCCGCGAATCACCGCTTCTACAATTCCGTCGCCGACCATGCCGCCGTCGCGATACTCGTAGGCGGGAATACCGTTGGGCTCGCCTGCCGAGCCGCGGGGCGTAATCACGAACGGCGGGTTCGAGACGATGTGGCCGAACAACTCGTTCTCGACGGGGTCGAAGAGACTGCCGAGCCGAAACTCGATGTTGTCGACTCCGTTGAGTGCGGCGTTGAATCGTGCAAGCTCAAGCGCGCGCTGCGAGATGTCCGTCGCGACGACCGTCTTTGCGTAGCGCGCAGCGTGGAGCGCTTGGATCCCGCAGCCCGTGCCGAGGTCGAGAGCGCGATCGACGGTCGCAGCGATCATGAGTCCGCTGAGCGTCGTGGATGCCCCACCCACTCCCAAGACGTGGTGCTCGGCAATCGCGTGGCCAAGGGCAAGCTCGCCGAGGTCTGACGCGATCCACCAGCTCACGACGCCGCGCGCGTCGACAACAGAGTACGGACGCACATCGAGCAGCGGAGCGCCCTCGGGCGAGACGAGCCCTAGCTCGACGGCTCCCGCGAGCGTTAGCGTCGGCAACGCCGAGTCAAGATGGGTGGAGGGCAGACCGAGCACGAAGACCGTTGCGAGCGTCGACAACGGTGTCACGTGAGTGAGCGCCCGGATCGCCGGTACTCGCTGCCCGCGGTGCAGTGCCGCCGCCGCGTCCTCCCCCCACAACGCCGTGAGGGCGTCGACGGTGAAGTCGGCCGACGTGAGGTCGGCTCTCAAGCGAGCGATGAGCGCGGCATCCACTCGGCTAGTCAATCAGTTCGCGGAGCCTCGATCAGTGCGACGAACCTCCCTCAATCTCGGCGACGATGGGCGGCAAGACGCGGCGCATGTAAGGCGCCCACCACAGCGAGACGATGAGTTTCACGATCCAGCCGCGACCCGGCAGCCCGTGAAACGAATACGTCCAGTGGATGCGCGTGCCCTCGCCCTCGGCCTCGAAACTCCACTCGGCGAGCGCGCTCGCCACGAGCACTCCGAAGACCTTCTGAAACTCGGTCAGCGCATAGTCGAAGTGCAGTGGAGGCTCGGAGCGCGTGATCGTCTCAACGACCCAGCCGCCATCGGACAAGTCGAGCCTGCGAGTACGGCCGGGGGTGTCCCACGCGCCGGACTGATTGCGCACACCCACTACTGCGGGCAGTGGGCCGTACTTGGGGTAGTAGAGCGTCGGATCGATCGGGGCGAGCACGGCGAAACAGTGTTCGGGGGTTGCTTGCGCCGTGGCATCCGCTTTCGCGCGTGAAATTGAAGTCATGGCTTCACGCTACGCCCATGGGCCCGACGTGCCGGCCGGGTAGGTTTCGAGCGGCACTGCATCGCGCTTCCATGCCGCGAGAATGGTCGCGACGATGCGCCAACACTCCTCGGCGACGTCTCCGCGTACCGAGAGCGTGGGGTCGCCCTCGAGCAGACCGTCGATGACTTCGCCGTATGCGCTCAACTCGCCCGCTTGTAGTTCGGTGTGGAGCACGGTGCGGTCGAGCGTGAAAGGGTCGCCCTCGCCGTTGATGAGCAGATCAAGATCGAGCGTTGCTGGCTTGAGCGAAATGCGCAATTGCGAAGGGCCTGCGAGGCCCGTAAGCCCCGTCGGGAGATGGGGCACGTCGCGAAACGTCACGACGATCTCTTGCCTTGACTCGCCCAAGCCCTTACCGGATCGAAGCGTGAAGGGCACTCCCGCCCAGCGCCAATTGTCAATCGCGAGCGTTACCTCGGCGAGCGTTTCTGTCGAGCGCGACGGATCTACGCCGGCCTCGTCGACGTACGCGGGCAGCTCGCGGCCCGCATGCCTGCCCTTGCCGTACCGCGCTCGGCGGCTCGATGTGCCGTTCTTCTTCCACGGTCTCGTTGCCCGCAAGAGTTGCGCCATCGTTCCGCGCAAGTCGTCGGCGTCGACCGACGAGGGCGGCTCCATCGCCACAAGAGCGAGCACGAGCAAGAGGTGGCTCTGGATCATGTCGACGAGCGCTCCCGCTTTGTCGTAATATCCTGCGCGGCCCTCGAGCGCGAGGCTTTCGTCGAATGTAATCTCGACCTTCTCAACATTGGGCGCCGAGAAGAGCGGCTCGAAGATTCGGTTCGCGAAGCGCAACCCCAAGAGATTGAGCACGGTCGATTTTCCGAGAAAGTGGTCAACGCGAAATAGCTGGGCCTCAGGCAGCATCGTCTCTAGCAGTCGGTTGAGCGACCGTGCACTCGCGAGGTCTGTGCCGAACGGCTTTTCTAGCGCGAGGCAAATCCCGCTCGGAAGCTCGATCTTTGCGAGCGCTTCACACGCGAGTTCCGCGATCGCAGGGGGCAACGCAAAGTAGAGCGCGATTCGGCCGGTCGCCTCGGCGAGCACGCGACTCAAGTCGTCTGGATTCGTGGCATCCCCTTGCACGTACCGCGATTTCTCTGCGACGGATGACGCGGCAGGTGTCATTTCAGAAGCGAAAGCTGTCGTGACCGTCTTTCGCCATTGCGCGGGAGTCCGGTCGTCGCGGTCGACTCCGATCACGACTAGATCAGCCGAGCGAGCCGAACCGAGGAACGACGCAATTCCTGGCAAGAGGAGACGGGAGGTGAGATCGCCGCCAGCGCCCAGAATGATGAGTGTTTCGATTCGTTCGGCCATTGAGCGAGGGTACAGGAGGATAGACACATGAGCAGATTTCTCCGCGCCGCGGGCCGCACGGCCGTCGTTGTTCTCGTCGTTTGCGTTCTCGCTGTCACCGCCGTGCTGTTCTGGTCGAGCATGGTTTTTCGCGGCGAACGCCCTGCGTCGATCGATGCGTGGACGAACCCAGAAATCTCGATTTCCACGACAGAATCGTCAATCGTCATTACCCCAGTTGGGGTGCCATCGGGCGACGGGCTCGTCTTCATTCCCGGCGCGAAAGTCGACCCATACGCGTACATGTTCAAGCTCTCGGGAATCGTCGAAGGCAGCGGAGTCACGGTGGTGATCACGAAGCCAACACTCAATCTCGCTTTCTTCGATCAGCGCTCGCTTTCGACCTTCACGGACGCCGCACCTAACGTCTCACGATGGTTCGTTGGCGGACACTCGCTCGGCGGCGTGAGAGCGTGCATGCTCGCAAATGACCCAGAAGTCGCGGGATTAGTGCTTTTTGCTAGCTATTGCGCCAACGATCTGTCCGAACAGCCGCTCGACGTGCTCTCAATTTCTGGGAGTGCGGATGCACTCAGCACGGCTGAGAAGATAAACGCAGCGGCACTGCTCTTGCCCGATTCTGCTCAGTTTGTTGAAATCGAGGGGCTCAACCACGCGGGGTTTGGGGATTACGGTGTTCAGCCGGGAGATGGTTCTTCAGGCCTCACGAGCGTTCAAGCGCGCGATGAAATCACTCGGGTTCTGAAGGAATTCTTAGCAAAGTTGGCACCATGACCCCCGTTGTGTCGCCAGCGAACATGGCCAACTAGTCGGTACGGTCTACCTATGCACTCGTGGAGGGACGACGTTAGCCCCGACGCGCAGGCCGAAATGGATCGACTTCTCGACTCGGCTCTGCGGGTCGCGCAGTCGAACCTTGCCCAAGCTGCTGAATTCGAGCCCTTCGCAATCGTCATGGACAACGGCGGCCGGGTGATGGAAGTCGGTCTTGACACGACGGGACTCGGCAAGCACCCCGAGTCAGACGTGCTCATCGACAATGCCACTCGTCACTTGCGACAAGCCCGCGACGTCGCACACTGCACGGCCCTCGTAATCAACACCCGCTTGAGCAAAGAGCGCACCGACGCCGTCGAAATTCGACTCGAACACCGCGAGCGCGCTGCTCTCGTCGTATTTCTTCGCTACAAGCGCGCGACGTTCGGCAACAAGGTCGACTACGGCGACTTGAGCGCGTTCTCGGGCACGCACGACGTCTGGGCATAGCGCGAAGGCTGAAATGCCGCTGTGAAAATACCACGGCGAACCCGGCGGGGGTAGACAGCATGGCATGCTCGTGGAATGAAGCGAATCCTCGTCATCGCCCTCGTTCTGCTCGTCGTGATTGGTGGAGCGATAGCGGCCCTCGCGCTCTTGCGCCCCGCGACGCCAGACGCTCTGCCCGCTCCGGCTCCCACGCAATCCGAAGTCGCCACCGAGCAACCGACGGATGAGGCATCCGGTTCCGTCGCGGGAACGTACGTCGAATACAGCGACACCGCGATCGCCGACGCTCAAGGCACTCGCCTACTGTTCTTCCACGCGTCGTGGTGCCCACAGTGCCGGTCGATCGATGCCGACATCGCCGCCGACGGTGTTCCCGACGACGTCACGATCATCAAAGTCGACTACGACAGCAACCAAGCGCTCCGTCAGCAGTACGGCGTGACGCTTCAAACCACATTTGTCGAGGTGGATGCCGCGGGCAACGCTATTCAGAGTTTCGTGGCGTACGACACACCGTCGCTTCGCGCCGTGATCGACGCGATGCTCTAGCTCATGTCAGCGCTCCTTCTCCTATCTTTCGTCGCCGGCGTGCTCACCGTTGCAGCTCCGTGCGTCTTGCCACTCCTGCCGGTCATTGTGGGCGGCTCGATCGTGCGCAGCGACACGGACGCCGCGGTCGCCGAAAAGCAGTGGTACCGACCTGTCGTTATCGCCGCGAGCCTCGCTGTATCGGTGATCGTCTTCACCCTCTTGCTCAAGGCCACGACCGCCTTGCTTGGCGTTCCCCAATTCGTGTGGCAGCTCGTCGCGGGTGGCATTCTCGTGCTATTCGGAATCACGCTCGTATTCCCTCACTTGTGGGAGCGGGTCATGGCCGCCACGGGACTGCAGAATCGCGCGAACGCCGCCTTGAGCGCGTCACACGGTCGCAAGGGAATTGGCGGAGACATCCTGCTCGGCGCGGCCCTGGGCCCCACCTTCAGCAGTTGCTCGCCGACCTACGCTCTCATTCTCGCGACTGTGCTGCCCGTCTCATTCGCTGAGGGATTTGTCTACATCGTCGCGTACGCCGTTGGACTCGCCGTGACTTTGCTTCTCGTGGCGTTCCTCGGTCAAGCGTTCGCTCGAAAGCTGGGCTGGTTGTCGAACCCGAGCGGCTGGCTGCGTCGAACGGTCGGCATTCTGCTCATCGTGGTCGGGCTGGCCGTGATTCTCGGGCTCGACAAACAGTTTCAAGCGTTCGTGCTCGAGCAGGGGTGGTACGACCCGATCAAGCAATTCGAGGAGTCGATCACCGGGTAGCGCGCGAACGCGCCGGCCGCGGCTACGAGCACCCTCCGCGCACCTAGCCAGAGGATGCTCTTAGGGTTATCCCTTGATGAGCGTTGCGCTCACTGGCGTGGCGTTTGCGAACAAGTCGAGCACGGGGCAATGAGCATCGACGACCGCGCGCAGCTCTTGGTAACGCTCCTCGGTCTCCGGTCCCGTGATCGTGATGGCAA
>JANNCX010000110.1:0-5601 GCA_031387145.1 Salinibacterium sp. | reverse complement strand
GCGCGCCCACGAGTCAACGAGTTACTCGAAGCTGTGCAGCTGCCCCGCACCTTTGGGGATCGCTTTCCGCATGAACTCAGTGGCGGGCAACGGCAGCGTGCGAGCCTCGCGCGAGCGCTGGCCCTCGAACCGGCGTTGCTCGTCGCCGACGAACCCACGAGCGCGCTTGACGTTTCGGTTCAGGCGCGCGTGCTCGAACTCTTTGTCGAGCTGCAGAAGGAATTGGGGTTCGCTGCGCTCTTTATCAGCCACGATCTCGCCGTCGTCGACATGCTTGCGGATCGCATTGTCGTGCTCTATCAGGGTCAGGTGGTTGAAGAAGGGTCGGGTGCCGAGGTGCTCGGGGCCCCGAAACATCCGTACACTCAACGTCTGCTCGCCTCACTGCCGGTGCCCGACCCGGCGGCTCAGGCGATTCGCCGCGATCAACTTCGTGCGCTTAACGCAGCGGACGAAGCCACCGCAGGTGAATTTCGGACCGCGCCCTAGTTCCAGGCGCACGGGTATTCTGACTACATGAGCGATGCTGAGCTTGGCCGTCCCGCCGTCAGTGCTCACGACTTGTCGTTGCGCTACCCGTCGCACAATCCGCAAACGCGAACGATCGCGGTGAATGGGCTGAGCTTCGACATCGCGCCGGGTGAGATTCTCGCGGTTGTGGGAGACACGGGCTCGGGCAAGACGTCGCTCGCTCGCGCCGTTGCGCTCGAGGCAGACCTTCCTCACTCCGATTCGCCCATTATCAGTGGAGGCTCGGTGAGTGTTCTGGGAACCCCGGTGCGCGGCATTTCCGGCCGCAAACGTGACCGCCTTCGAATCCGTGTCGGATACTTGCGTCAAGAGGCGGGGGACTTTCTCGAGCCGCGACTGACGATCGGCGAGAACGTCGCGGAGCCGATCTTCTCGCGCGACCGACACTTCGATCAAGACGAAGCTGGCCACGCCGTCGCGGCGCTCATCGATGCCGTGCGGCTGCCGCTCGGCACGATGAACAAGTACCCACACGAGCTCAGCAAGGGCCAGCGCCAGCGTGTTGCGATTGCGAGGGCGCTCGTGCTCGAACCGACCGTACTCGTTGCGGACGACCCCACCGCCGGCATCGATGTCATGGTGCGCAGCGCGATTCTCGACACGATCGTGTCGCTGCAAAAGGAGCGTGCGTTCTCGGCGCTCATCGTGACGGCCGACCTCGGCGAAGTGCGGCGCGTGAGCAGCAGAGTCGCGATTATGCATCGCGGCATCATCGTCGGCATCGGCGATCTCGAGAATGTGCTCGCGAATCCGACTCACCCCTATGTTGCCGGGCTCGCGCGCTCGCTTGACTACCTCGCGGAGGAACAAAATGTCCACAACTAGAGACACCGTCGCCTTCATAGAGGATCAACTGGCTGACCTCCCCGTGCGAACCGCCGCCATGTTCGGCGAATACGGCATCTATTGCGACAACAAGATCGTCGGACTCCTTTGCGACGACTCGCTGTTCATCAAGCCCAGCAGCGTCGACCCCAGCATGCTCGAGGGCACGACGCTCGCGCCGCCGTATCCCGGCGCGAAGAACTACCACTGCGTTCCCGGCGACCTGCTCGACAACCGGGAGTGGTTGCGTGCGGCAATCTGCGCGACAGCGGATGCCCTCCCCGCCCCGACCCCGAAAAAGCCGAAGTCGCGCGGCGCAGGCGGCGGTGGCGTGTGACTCGTAGCGCGTTGGGGCAGCACAAGGATCCAACGGCTCCCGTAGAACTACCGCGCGAGGTCCGGCCGGCGCCGGGCTCGATCGCGATCTATCCCGAGCCGGTCGGCGCGTTTGTGGCCGCGATCGAGTCGGGCGGCGGCACGGTCGCCGCGCTCTCCGACGAGACTCGTGGGCTCGTGTGGCTCGGCGGCTCGGGGGCGGAGCTCGCTGAGGTGCTTGACGCGCATCCGCTCATCTCATGGGTACAGTTGCCGCTCGCGGGCGTGGAGTCGTTCGCTCCCGCGTTCGCGCGCAGCGACCGGCAGCCGGTCTGGACGAGCGCGAAGGGTGCATTCGCCGAGCCCGTCGCCGAGCACGCTCTCGCGCTCTTGCTCGCGGTGCTCCGGCAGCTTCCCGAGAAGGCGCGATCGAAGACGTGGGCGGTTCCGCGGCAAGGGATCTCGCTCTACGGGCTCAACGTCGTGATCGTCGGCGCGGGGGGAATTGCGATCGAGCTCATGCGCTTGCTTGAGCCATTCGAAGTGTCAGTCACGATCGTGCGCAGGACGGCCGAGGTTGTGCCGGGGGCGGCACGAACCGTGACGGCGGATCGGTTGCTCGAGGTGCTACCCGATGCGGACGCCGTGATTCTGGCGGCCGCCGCGACCGAGTCCACTGCGTCGCTCATTGGTGCGACCGAGCTTGCGGCGATGAAGCCGACTGCCGCTCTCATCAACATCGCGCGCGGCAGCCTCGTCGATCAGGATGCGCTCGTGGTGGCGCTCGACTCTGGGCACCTGTGGGGGGCAGGGCTCGACGTCACGGTTCCCGAGCCGCTGCCGGATGGGCATCCGCTATGGAACACATCGCGGTGCATTATTACTTCGCACACGGCTGACACAGATGAAATGGTCGAGCCACTGTTCGTCACGCGCGTGCAAGCGAACGTTGAAGCGTTTCTCGGCAGCGGTCGATTCGTTGGTGTCGTCGATCCAGAGGCGGGCTACTAGTGGTGCACGAGTGGTGGGTCACCAACTACGATTGCGTCGCCAACTTATCTGCTCGCGGCCGTCTAGGCGGTTTTGTGTCAGCCGATCGTTTGGTAAAGTAGGCAAGCTGAAAATGCATTCCTCGATAGCTCAATTGGCAGAGCAATCGGCTGTTAACCGATAGGTTCTTGGTTCGAGTCCAAGTCGGGGAGCTAAGGCCCGGGTCCTCCACGATCCGGGCCTTTCTGCTTGCCACCAGATCCGCGCGACATACTCCCGAGGGAGTACGCGCGGCACGCCCGCGAGCCGACGCCACGAGCGTCGCGCGCAACTACCATCGACTCATGCCATACCCAGGTCGGCCTCATCGCGAGTGGCGCCACGAGTGGAATGGTCAGTGGCGCGACGAGTGGATGACGAGCCACGAGCGAGCTCCACGCATGTCGGCGCGCGCACGACTGCTGATTCCCGTCATCGTGTCGCTCCTCGTGCAATTGCCCGCCGCGCTCCTCTGGCTTGTGCGATTCGACAACGTCAGCCCTCCCGGGGTCGCGACTGTCGTTCTCGCGCTCGCGGGCCCCTTGGCCCTCTTGGGCGCGCGACGATGGCCCGGCCCTGTCGTTCTCGCCGTGAGCATCATGGCGGGTGCGGATTTCATCCTCGCCGATCCAACACCCGGCCCGCCCTACATGGCGCTCGCGTTCGCGGTCGTCGCGGCACTCGTGCGCAACGCGCGCATCTGGGCGTGGGTTTCGATTGGCGCAACGTGGACACTCACGCTCACGCTCGGCGTCATACTCTCGCTCAATTGGAATCCCGCGAGAGTCGCGATCTCGACCCTCGGCATTCTCATCGTGTTTGGAATCGGCGAAGCACTGCGCACGAGGCGCGAACACTTCGAGCAGTTCAAGCGCGTATCGATGCAACGCAAGCAGACCGAGGTTCAAGCCGAGCGTGTGCGAATTGCGCGCGAGCTGCACGACGTTCTTGCCCATTCGCTGAGCCAGATCAATGTGCAAGCGAGCGTCGGGCTTCACCTCATGAGCAAACAACCGGAAAAGGCGGCCGAGGCGCTCGCGAGCATCAAGGAGTCGTCGAAGACGGCGCTCGACGAAGTGCGGTCGGTGCTCGGAGTGCTGCGCGCCGAGGACGGTCAAGACCCGAGCGCTCCGCTTGTGCCCGAGCCCGATTTGTCGCGACTGGCTGGGCTCGCGGCATCCGTCACGTCGCAAGGCGTCGAGGTGACTCTCTCGAACTCAGTGGATGAAGCGCCGAAGGCCTTGCAACTTGCGATCTACCGAATCGTGCAGGAGTCGCTCACGAACGTCGTGCGCCACGCGAGTGCCACGAGCGCTCAAGTGGAGGTGAAACGCACGAAGGGCTCGTTCGTCGTCTCGATCGCCGACGACGGCTCGGGGCTCGGCGACGACACCGAGGGCGGGCGTGGAATGCTCGGCATGCGAGAGCGTGCCGAACTGCTCGGGGGTACTCTCGAGGTCGGCACGAGCGCGCAAGGCGGCGTTGTCGTGACGGCGCGCATTCCCGATAAGGAGACAGACGAATGATCCGAGTTGCGATCGCCGACGATCAACAACTCATTCGCGCCGGATTCCGGAGCTTGCTCGAGGCCGAACCCGACCTCGAGATCGTCGGGGAGGCCGGCAGCGGCGCCGAAGCCGTCGCGCTAGCGACCGCGACTGGGCCCGATGTGATTCTCATGGACATCCGGATGCCCGACGGTGACGGCCTTTGGGCGACCGAGCAAATCGTGCTCAACCCCGCGCTCAAGAACACTCGCATCATCATTGTCACAACCTTCGAACTCGACGAATATGTCGGCAGAGCGATTCGCGCGGGGGCGAGCGGATTCCTCGTGAAAGACACCGAACCCGTCGAGTTCATTCGCGCCGTGCGCGTTGTGGCGGCGGGCGACGCACTCTTGAGCCCCGGCGTTACGCGTCGTCTACTCGAACGCATCTCGAGCGAGCTGCGTGAGGCACCGGATGCGACGCAGCTAGCCGTTATCACGCAGCGCGAGCGCGAAGTGCTCGGTCTCGTTGGGCTCGGACTCACGAACGAAGAAATCGGCCGTGAGCTGTTCCTGAGCCCGCTTACCGCGAAGACTCATGTGTCTCGCATCATGTCGAAGCTCGCGGCTCGCGATCGTGTGCAGCTCGTCGTGATCGCGTACGAGACAGGACTCGTAAGCCCCGGTCGCTCGGAGTAGTCCCGCGCGATTTCGTGCACCCCACGGAGTATGCCAAGTGACTACGGCTGGCAGATTCGGCAAATTGATCGAGCGGCGCGGCTGTTCACAACGGTTCAACCAGAACCCCTAGTGAATGGAAAAACTCGTGTTCTCAACTCTTGGTCTCGCAACGATTGCCGCCCACGTGGGCGGTCCGGGCTTCGGCTTCGGGTTCTTGTTTCTCCTGATTCCGCTGTTCTTCATCGGACTCTTCATCCTCTTCGCCGCTCTCGGTCGTCGCCACTGGGCGCGCAAGGGTTGGGGTCCCGGTTACCACCACGGCCACGGCTACGGTGCATGGAGCAGCCCGGCGCGCAACGCCGAGTCGACACTCGCTGAGCGTTTCGCGCAAGGCGACATCGACGAGAAGGAGTACCGCGCTCGCCTCGAGGTACTGCGCGCGAACAACGCCGTCGTACCGCCTACGAAGTAGTCGCTAAGCCGGTAGTCTCCCTTCGGGCCTCTTTGGCCCGGAGGGAGATTGTCGTTTGGCAAGGAGCGCAGAGTCGACCGCGGCGATCCGTGCCGCTTTCGCGGTCGGCATTGCCGTCGCCGCCTACGGCATCTCGTTCGGCGCACTTTCGGTCGCCGCGGGCCTCGACATTTGGCAAACGTGTGCCTTGAGCCTGTTCATGTTCACTGGCGGTTCGCAATTCGCCCTCGTCGGAGTGCTCGCGTCGGGTGGCGCAGCC
>JANNCX010000075.1:0-3126 GCA_031387145.1 Salinibacterium sp. | reverse complement strand
CCGCGACGATTGCAACGACGATGATCACGGCGGCTACCCATTCGATCACGCGGTCACCTCGTCGGGAGGAAAGTTCGCGAGCACGCGCGCGCGGCCGCCGACGACCTCGACGAGGCCCACGAGTCGACCGTCGGGAGCGATCGCCGCTATAGGTGACGTGGGCTGTTCGACGAGAGCTATCCGTTTGCCGTTCGTGAGGTCGACCGCTTCCTGTTCGCTCAGCTCGACCGCCGAGAAAAGAGTTCGAGCGACGGCAGAGGGAGCGAGAAGTCCGCTCGCGAGCTCGTCGTCGAGCTCGGTTGCGTTGCCAACCTCGAACGGACCGATGCGCGTGCGCCGGAGCGCCGTGAGATGTCCTCCGATCCCGAGCGCCGCACCGAGGTCTCTCGCGAGAGCTCGGATGTACGTGCCGGTCGAGCACTCGACGCGCACCTCGACGTCGATCCAATCCCCTCGCGCGATAGCGAGAATCTCAAACGTGCTCACCGTGACGGCGCGCGGTTCAAGCACGACGGTTTCGCCTTCACGCACTCGTGAGTACGCGCGCTTGCCGTCGACCTTGATCGCGCTCACCGAACTGGGGCGTTGGAGGATGGTGCCCGTGAGTGGGGCTACCGCTGCCGAGATGACAGCGTCGGTCGTCGCTGTAACCGCCGCGGCATCCGCTGAAGAAATCACTTCTCCCTCGGCATCATCGGTTGTAGTCGATTGGCCAAGCCGGATTGTTGCTGTGTATTGCTTGTCGAGACCCACAATGAACGTGAGGAGCCTGGTCGAGCTATTGACTCCCAGCACGAGCAAGCCCGTCGCCATGGGATCGAGAGTTCCCGCGTGGCCAACCTTGCGAGTGCCGACGAGTCGACGAGCTCGAGCGACAACATCGTGGCTCGTCATGCCGTCGGGCTTATCAACGAGAAGGATGCCGCTGGCCGTCGATTGAGGCGGTTTCACGCTCGCAATTCTACCGGCCGTAGGATCGACACCATGCGGATCGGAGTCGTCGGAGCTGGAGCAGTGGGCGGCGCCATCGCCGCAGCGCTCTCGCGAGGCGGGCACGATGTCGAGGTCACAGCTCGCGGCGCACATTTGGCAGCGATTCTCGATCGAGGCATTCGGTTGAAGGGCGAGTGGGGTGACTTCACGGCGCAAGTCGACGCTGCAGAGATCCTGACGCGCGCGCCCGAATTAGTGATCGTCGCAACGAAAGCGCAAGATTCGGCTGCGGCTATTCGCGACAACGCCCATTTGTTTCGCGGAATCCCGCTACTGATCGTTCAAAACGGTCTCGACGCGATGTCAACAGCGCGGGCTGCAGCCCCACGATCCGACGTCGTCGGTGGGCTCGCTACGTTTGCGTCATCATTCCTTTCTCCGGGCGAAGTCACGATCACCACGACCGGGCACCTATACCTGGGCGTTGCAGGGCCAGACGACGTGCCCGCGCGCTTTGCCGCGAGGGTACTCAACGTCGTGCTTCCCACGAGCGTCATCCCGAATTTCACGGGCGCACAATGGACGAAACTCGTCATCAATCAAGTCAACGCATTGCCCGCAATCACCGGGCTTAGCGTGCAAGATGTGATCGCAGACCGAAGGCTGCGGCGAATCATGACGGCGAGCATGCGCGAAACCGTGCGGATCGGGCGCGCAAACCACATTCGCTTCGAAAAGCTGCAGGGTCTCGGGCGCCGAGGTCTCGCGTTATTCTCAGTACTCCCGTTGTGGCTCGGCCAAGCACTTCCCGCCCTCATGAGCGCACGAGTTGGCAAGACGCCCAATCCCGGTTCCACGCTGCAGAGCATCCGGCGCGGCCAAGCGACCGAGATCGACTTTCTCAATGGCGCGGTCGTGCGCGCGGCTCTCGCGATCGGCCGCATGGCACCAATCAATGCTGCCCTCGTCGCGCTCGTGCACGAAGTCGAAGCGAGCGCAGAGTTTCTCTCGCCGGAAGAGGTCGTGGTCCGAGTAATGCGCGGTGCTACGCGCCCACTAGCAACTGTCGGCAAATAGCCGGGTGGGATGCCCGGGCTCGCGGTAATCGACGATCGCACTAGCTCGAGCGCGCGGATTGGCTTCGGCGACGTACAGTTTTTGCGCAGGCGGCGCCTCGCCGCTCTCGTCGAGCCACACCGAAAAGTTCCACAACCCACGCAGCTCAGGGCGATTGAGGAATCGACCATCGACGATGAGCGTCGCGTCTTGCGGGCCCGTCTTGAACTGCATCGTGATTGGCACGTCTCGATCGGCGTCGAACGCCGCGGTCACAAAGCCGGCGCTGCCGCCTAGTTTGAAGGGCCCGATGAGTACGCGACGCACAAGCTCGTAGTCGAAGGCCCCGTTGTAGTCACCGTCTGCCGCGTCGTGGCCACGAGCGAGCCGCTCGGCTCGGGGCTTGAGAAACTGATCCATCGAAGCGCGGAACACTGCGTGGCGTCCCCTGCCCAATCGTGCGGCAAGGGCATCCGCAAACTCAGCACTATCTTGCGCGCCGTCGATCGCGATCATCGTTCGACCTTTGGCGTAGTTGTCGAGAAACTCTGCTGCAAGCGCGTCGAGAAGTAGCCGCTTATCTTGACCGAGTCGAACCATGGCTCCAGTCTAGGTTTGACGTGTGAGCATCGCAGCGGCCGTTAACGACTGGTATCGCGCGAATCGTAGGGATCTGCCGTGGCGGCGGGACGGTTTTGGCGCGTGGGGCATCCTCGTGAGCGAGTTCATGCTGCAGCAGACTCCCGTCGCGCGTGTCATCCCCCGGCTCGAAGCCTGGCTCGAACGCTGGCCCACGCCCGAGTCTCTTGCCGCTAGCAGCTCGGGAGACGCCGTGCGCGCATGGGAACGCCTCGGCTACCCACGCCGTGCCCTCAATCTCCACGCAGCAGCGGTGGCGATCACGGATCAGCACGGTGGCACCGTTCCTCGAGATGTGCCCTCACTCCTCGCGCTCCCCGGTGTCGGCGACTACACGGCTCGCGCGGTCGCGGTGTTTGCATTCGGCGAGCGACACCCCGTTGTCGACACGAACGTGCGGCGCGTGATCGCGCGCGCGATCCTCGGCGATGCGCTCCCGGGCCCCGCGTCTACCCGACGCGACCTCGAGTCGATGAGCGCGCTACTCCCTGTTGACGA
>JANNCX010000053.1:0-2550 GCA_031387145.1 Salinibacterium sp. | reverse complement strand
CGAGCCCGTCTAGGTCGGCGACCCCGGTCGCTTTCGCGAGCATGACGAACCGATAGTCCGTGTCGTCGAGCGCCTTGAGGTCGAGGTCGTGGTCGTCCGTTCCCGCTGGGTTGACTCGCAGGACCGTGCGCGTTGGGTCGAGTTGGTGGGCGATGACGGCTTCTCGCGCCGCGGCCTTGTCGTGCGGCGCGACGGCATCTTCGAGGTCGAGGATCACGGCATCCGCTCGCTCAAGCGCTTTCGCAAACCTGTCGGGGCGGTCGGCCGGACAAAACAGCAGCGCAGGGCCGAGCTCGAAAGTCACGGCCGAGCCCCTTCGCACCACATGAGCGCAGACCGCACGGCCTCGCCGACCACGACTCCGTCTTGATTGCGGCCGACGTGGCGCAGCGTCACGATGCCCTGGCCCGGCCGCGACTTCGACAGCCGTTTGTCTTCGATGATCGTCTCGCTATAGAGCGTGTCACCGTGAAAGAGCGGATTCGCGAACGACACCTCTGAGAAGCCGAGGTTTGCAACGAGGGTTCCTTGCGTGATTTGGCCAACGGATGCCCCCACCATCGTCGAGAGCGTAAACATCGAGTTCACGAGCCGCTGCCCGAACGGCTGGGTCGAAGCCCACGCCGCGTCGAGATGGAGCGGCTGCGAGTTCATCGTGAGGGTCGAGAAGAGCACGTTATCGGCCTCCGTCACGGTGCGTCCCGGACGGTGCAAATAGCGATCGCCGACGGTGAGTTCGTCGAAATAGAGCCCGCGCTGTTCGATATCGGTCACTTGTGCCTCCTACGCCACGAATCCGAGTTCTCGCGAAATCACCATGAGCTGCACTTCGGTCGTGCCCTCACCGATCTCGAGAACCTTCGAGTCCCGGTAGTGGCGAGCGACGGGTGTCTCATTGAGAAAACCGTAGCCCCCAAAGATCTGCGTCGCATCGCGCGCGTTGTCCATGGCCGCTTCGCTCGAGATCATCTTCGCGAGACTCGCCTCGAGCTTGAACGGATGACCCGCCACGAGTTTGTGTGCTGCGTCGAAAGTCGCGAGGCGTGCGGAGTGCACGCGCGCTTGCATCCGCGCAATCGTGAAAGCAATGTGTTGATTCGACCCGATCGACCGACCGAAGACATTGCGGCTCTTTGCGTAGCGCATGGCTTCTTCGAGGCAGCCTTGCGCGGCTCCCGTGCAGAGCGCGGCGAATGCGACGCGGCCCTCGTCGAGGGTCTGAATGAAGTTGGCAAACCCGCGACCTCGAAGCCCAAGAATGTTGGCTTCGGGCACGCGCACGTTTGTGAATTCGAGCGGATGCGTGTCGGACGTGTGCCACCCGACCTTGTCGTACGCCGGCAGCACGGTGAAGCCGGGCGTGCCGCTCGGCACGAGAATCGCTGTGAGCTCGGGCTTGCCGTTGTCGCGTTGTCCCGTCACGGCCGTGACTGTCACGAGGCGCGTGATCTTCGAGCCCGAGTTGGTGATGAACTGCTTCGTGCCGTTGATGACCCACTGACCGTTGTCGAGCACCGCCGTGGTCTTCGTGCCCGCGGCATCCGACCCCGCTTCGGCCTCGGTGAGACCGAACCCGGCGAGAGCCTCGCCGCGCGCGAGCATGGGGAGCCACTCGTTCTTTTGCTCCTCCGTACCGCTTCGAAAGATGGGCATGGCGCCGAGGCCGACGCCCGCCTCGAGCGTCACTGCGATCGACTGATCGGCGCGCGCGAGTTGTTCGATCGCGACACACAGCGAAACGTAGTCCTTGCCTTGCCCGCCGTATTCGACGGGGAACGGGAGGCCAAACAAGCCCATCTCGCCCATCGACGCGATGATGTCGTACGGCAGCTCGCGCTTCGTGTCGTACTCGTACGCGGCGGGGGCGACGACCGTGTCGGCGAAATCACGCACGGTGTCGCTTAGCTTGCGTTGCTCGTCAGTGAGCTCGATGTTCATGATTCTCCTTCGTGGGGACTGATTCGTGCCACGACCTGGTCGACTGAGACCTGATCGCCCGCGGAGACCGTGACGGTCACCACTCCGGCGACGGAAGCGAGCATCGTGTGCTCCATCTTCATCGCCTCGATCGTGAGGAGGGGCTGGCCCACCTCGACGACGGTTCCTGACGCCGTCGCGACCGCGACGACCGTTCCTGGCATGGCTGCGCGCACGTCGGGACTCACGGCCCCCGCGACGCGCGTGAGCGTCGACCGGTGAGCCGCGAGTCGCTCGGCACGAGTCGGAGAGCGCAACGCAAAGGTTTCGCCCGCGCGAGCGAGCCACGTCTTGCCCGCGCTTCGCGCGAACCGGAACGTCGAACTCACGCCATCGAGCTCGACGGTTGCCGAGTCTTCGGTTCGAGAAAACTTTGCATCGAAGCGGTGCCCAGCAATCGTGACTTCGGCCGCCTCGGCAGTGCCCTCGACCTCGACGTGCGCGCCCGCGAAGTACTCGGCGGGGCGGTGAGCGCCGAGGCGCCAGCCACTCGGCTGGCTCCACAGTTCGGCGCCCTTCCAGCGGTCGGAGTGCTCGAGCAGTGCCGCAGTGGCTCGCGCCGCGGCATCCGGC
>JANNCX010000040.1:0-7449 GCA_031387145.1 Salinibacterium sp. | reverse complement strand
CGCTCAGCGGACTTCCGCGGCAGCCGCCGATACTTCAGCATCTCGTCCGCCCCGGGTAACGACGAACCCATCACGTTTGCTCTGACACTTCCGACGAAGTCATCGAGTTTCAAGAAGGCGCTTCTCGACCTCGAGCCGGGCGCCACGGTGCGCGGCACGTCGGTCGGTGGCGATTTCGCCTTGCCAGCGGATGTCTCTGAGCCCCTGCTCCTCGTCGCCGGCGGTATCGGCATCACGCCGTTCGCGAGCCAGCTCGCTCACGCCGTCAAGCGCGGCGAGAAGCGCGATGTCGTCGTCGTTTACGCGAATAGCGCGAGTGGCGACCTGCCATACCGCGACTTGCTCGAGAACTCCGGCGCCCGTGTCGTGCTTTACGGCCCCGTGCAAACCGAGCCGTTGCCCGCCGGCTGGGAGTTCGGGGGCGAAGGGCGAGTCACGGGAGACCGCCTCGCTGCTGCGGTACCAGACGCGGCGTCGCGTCGAGCCTTCGTCTCCGGCCCTCCGTCGCTCGTGAACGATCTGCGTCGCGCCCTCAAGTCTCAAGGCGCCAAGCGAGTCCACACGGACTACTTCTCGGGCTATTAGCTAGCGACGAGCGTCTATGACTCTCGCGAGCCCGAGCGAGAGAATCGTCTCGTCGGCAGTAACGAGGTCGAGTCCTTTCGTTCGCGCCTGGCTCAACAAAAGGCGATCGAACGGATCGTGCCGCACGAGGCCGGGGAAGTGGGCGATACCGGCCGCGTCGTCGTGGTCGATTGGCAGGCGTTGGAACCCCTGGTCTGCGAGCGACTCGATGAACCCAGCGGGTAAGTCCAGTTTGCCCAACATTGACTTGATCGTGAGTTCCAAGACGGTCGCCGACGATACGAAGACCTGACTGGATGCCTCGATCAGCTCATACGACCGACGCCCGAGCTTGGGGCATCCCGCCGAGACCCACAGCACTACTTGCGTATCAAGAAGCAGCATCGTCGCCGTAAAACATCTTCTGCACGTCAGCATCCATCCCAACAAACACATCGTCGTCAAACTCGAGCGCGCCCGCCCACATGCCGAACTGAACCGGCTTCGCCACGTGCGGCACTAGATCCGCCACCGGGTGACCCGCTTTGGCGATAGTGATCGTCTCTCCGGTTGCAACGCGCTCGAGCAGGCGCGACAAGTGTGTTTTCGCATCGTGAATGTTCACTACTTCCGTCATGCCTTCATCATAGTTAGTCCGACTTAGTTTAGGGTAGGGCGTCGATTCGCATGCCTCAGTGTGCCGCAACCGGAAGTACTCGAAGCAACTTGTGCACAGGCAAGCACGCGGCACCCCTACGATCGACGCATGGTCTCCTTCGCCGACAAGCTGCTGCTTGACGTGCCGACGGCCGCCGAGTGGGAACGCTGGATCATCGAGCACGGCACAGTGGACGGCGTCAAGCTCAAGCTGCGCAAGCGGCTATCGAGCGCCCCCGGAGTTACCTACGACGAAGCGCTCGACGTTGCTCTCTGTCACGGCTGGATCGACGGGCAAATCGGGCGGTTCGACGAGAACTATGTGCTCCAAGCGTTCACCCCGCGACGCCGAAACAGCCCGTGGTCGCAGCGCAACGTCGGGCACGTCGAGCGCCTCATCGCGGCCGGCCTCATGCGCGAGGGCGGTCAAGCCGAGATCGATCGAGCGAAAGCCGATGGACGATGGGATGCCGCATACCGGGTAAAAGACGCGCCGGTTCCCGATGACTTGCGCGCGGCCATTGACGCCGATCCGAAGGCTGCCGAGTTCTTCGAAACGCTTAGCGCCCAGAACCGTTGGGCGATCATTTTTCGCCTGAGCCAGCTCAAGCTCGCTGAGTCTCGTGAGCGGAACATCGTGAAGTATGTCGCGATGCTCGCTCAGGGCGAAAAGCTCTACTAACTAAGCCGCGCCGCCAGATTCTTGTCGAGCGTGTCGAGGAACTCCTCGGTGGTCTCCCACTTTTGGTCGGGTCCGACGAGGGCCGCGAGGTCCTTCGTCATGTGACCGGCCTCGACGCTCTTGATGACGACGTCCTCCAGCGTGTCTGCAAACGTCGCGAGCGCTGGATTGTTGTCGAGCTTCGCGCGGTGCGCGAGGCCACGCGTCCACGCATAGATCGACGCGATGGGGTTCGTCGAGGTCGGCTTGCCTGCTTGGTGCTGGCGGTAGTGACGCGTGACTGTGCCGTGAGCCGCTTCGGCCTCAACGACGGTGCCGTCGGGAACCGAGAGTACAGAAGTCATGAGACCGAGCGAACCAAAGCCTTGAGCGACTGTGTCTGACTGCACGTCGCCGTCGTAGTTCTTGCAGGCCCAGACATATCCGCCTTCCCACTTCATCGCCGACGCGACCATGTCGTCGATCAGGCGGTGCTCGTACGTGAGCCCAGCGGCTTCGAACTTCGCCTTGAACTCGGACTCGAAAATCTCCTCGAAGATGTCCTTGAAGCGACCGTCGTAAGCCTTGAGAATCGTGTTCTTCGTCGACAAGTACACGGGGTAGTTGCGCGAGAGGCCGTAGTTGAGCGACGCGCGCGCGAAGTCGATGATCGATTCGTCGAGGTTGTACTGCACTTGCGCGATGCCGTCGCCGGGAGCGTCAAACACCTCGAACTTGAGCGGCTCACTGCCGTCTTCGGGCGCAAACTCGACCGTGAGCTTGCCCTTGCCCTTGAAGCGGAAGTCGGTCGCGCGGTACTGGTCACCGAACGCGTGGCGCCCGATGATGATGGGCTTGTTCCAGCCCGGAACGAGGCGCGGGATGTTCGAGATGATGATGGGCTCGCGGAAGATGACACCGCCGAGGATGTTGCGGATCGTGCCGTTTGGGCTCTTCCACATCTTCTTGAGGCCGAACTCTTCGACGCGCGCCTCGTCGGGCGTGATCGTCGCGCACTTGACCCCGACGCCGTGCTTCTGAATCGCGTTGGCCGCGTCGATCGTAACTTGATCGTCCGTTGCATCCCGATTCTCGATGCCAAGGTCGTAATACTCGAGGGTGACGTCGAGGTAGGGATGGATCAAGGTCTCTTTGATCTTGTGCCAGATGATGCGAGTCATTTCATCACCATCGAGCTCGACGACTGTTCCCTCAACCTTGATCTTCGACAACCCATGCTCCTTCATTCGTGACCGAGAATTAGCATACCCGCTCGCAGAAGTATCTCGATATCAAGATATCTTCGCGCACGTCGCGGGCACCGGTTAGCCTGTCTGCATGGGTGACTTGAGACTGCAAGAACTGTCCGCGAAGACCATTGTCGCCGCGAACCACCTGACGGTGCGTCGAGGCCAAGAACAGTTCGTTACGCCGCCCTCCTACGCAATTGCGGACGCATACATCGACCCGCTCACGTCGTGGCCCCGCGTCGTTCTCGACGGCGAGAAGGTAGTCGGGTTCATCCGCGGCAACTTCGACGCCGATGCTCTTCAAGACGAGTTTCGAAGCTGCATTTGGCGCGTGAGCGTCGCGAGTGATGTTCAAGGCACGGGCGTCGGCCGATTCGCTGTGCATGCTCTCGCCGAAGAAGCGAAGTCGCGAGGCTTCGACCGCATCACGGCCCTGTGGGAGCCGGGCGAAGAAGGCCCCGAGCAGTTCTTCTTACGCGTGGGCTTCACGATCGTGGGCCAAACCCAGTACGGCGAGAACATCGGCGCGCTGTCACTGTAGTGGCCACTGCCGCGCCCGACTTCGTGACTCGAGTGCTCGATGTCGTCGCCGCGATTCCACCCGGTCGCGTCATGACGTATGGGGATGTCGCGGCGACGCTCGGTTCCCGAGCGGCCCGCGCTGTCGGGCAGGTCATGGCGCACTACGGCAGCGAAGTGCCCTGGTGGCGAGTCGTGCGCGCGAGCGGGCATCCCCCGCTTGGCCATGAATCGCAAGCGCTCGAACACTATCGAGTCGAGGCAATGCCGATGAAGTGGTCGGGCGAGCACTACCGCGTTGACCTCGCGGCAGCCCGCATTAAGCTCTGAACCGACCGACCGTCGAGCCGGCTAGACGAGCGAGTCGCGCCACGCGGCGTGCAATTGCGAGAACCGGCCCGTGCCCGCGATGAGCTCGCTCGGGGTGCCGTCTTCGACGATCTCTCCGTGTTCCATCACGAGCACGCGGTCGGCGATCGCGACGGTCGACAATCGGTGCGCGATGATGACGGCGGTGCGATCCGAGAGAAGCGTCTGGAGACCCTCTTGCACGAGTCGCTCCGAGGGGATATCGAGCGAGGCCGTCGCTTCGTCGAGGATCAACACGACGGGATCCGCAATGAATGCCCGCGCGAACGACAGCAATTGCCGCTGGCCGGCACTTACGCGTCCGCCGCGCTTATTGACGTCAGTGTCGTAGCCGTGTGGGAGCGACTCGATGAATTCGTGCGCGCCGACGGCTTTGGCCGCTCGCTCGATCTCGTCGCGCGAGGCATCCGGCTTTCCGAGCGAAATGTTGTCTGCGACGGTTCCCGAGAAGAGGTACGCCTCTTGCGTGACCATGACGATTGCGCGCCTGAGATCCTTGGGATGCAGGTTGCGCAAGTCGATCCCGTCGAGCGAAACGCTGCCCTGACTCGGGTCATAGAAGCGCGAGATGAGCTTTGCGAGAGTGGATTTTCCTGCTCCCGTCGAACCGACGAGGGCGATCGTTTGACCCGCTGGGATCTCGAGGTCGAAGCTCGGCAAGACGACCCTGCCCGCCTTGTACGAGAACTCGACCCCGTCGAATGTCACGCGGCCGTGCGCTTGAAGGAGGTCGACGGGGCGCGTGGGATCGGGAACTGTCGGTTGTTCCTCGAGCACTCCCGAAATTTTTTCGAGGGCAGCAGCGGCCGATTGATACGAGTTGTAGAACATCGCCATTTCTTCGGCCGGCGCGAAGAATTGCCGCGTATAGAGCAACGTCGCGAGCAACACTCCGATCGCGAGTGCGCCGTCGGCGACGCGCAGCCCGCCCGAAAGCAGAACGAACGCAAGTGCGACGTTGCCGATGAGCACGAGCCCCGGATCGAAGATTCCGAACAACTGGATGACTCGCGCGTTCGAGTGGCGATAGTCCTCGACGAGGCCCGCGAACTCGGCTTGATTGCGCTTCTCCTTGCGGAATGCTTTTACCGCACGGATGCCCGTCATGGTCTCGACGAATGCGACGATGAGCTTGGCCGAGGCGGTTCGCGTCTGTCGGAAGTACAGCTTGGAACGAACTTGGAACCACCGAGTGAGCGCTACGAGCGGGATGAGTGATGCGAACAACACGAGCCCAGCGACCCAATCAAGCGACACAAGCGCGATCGCCACGAAGATCATGTAGAGCAAGCCCTGCACGAGCTGGTTGATGCCGGAGTCGAGCAGTTCACGGATCGCGTCGAGGTCGCTCGTTTGGCGCGCGATGATTCGACCGGACGTGTAGCTCTCGTGGAACTCGAGGCTCAACCGCTGAGTGTGCAGGAAGACTCGCTTGCGCAAGTCGAGCAGAATCGCTTGACTCACACGCGCCGTGAGAACCGTGTACCACGCGATGAGCACCGCGCCGATGACCCCTGTGAAGAGGTACGCAGCAACCGCGAGAGAGAGCGGAAACCAGTCGTTATTCACAAGCGCGGGCAAACCTCGGTCGATTCCGATCGCGATGAACGCTGGACCGGCAACCTGAGCCGCCGTACTCACGACGACGACAATCATCGTCAACACGACTCGAGCTCGAACCGGTCTCAGCAGTGAGCCCAGAAGTCGCAACGAACGAGCGCGAATCTGAGCACTCTCGGTGCGCGAATAGTCGCTGCGCTCTTCGCCCTCTACTCCCGTGACGCTCATGCGCGTGCCTCCGCAGCTTCACGTCGTTCTTCATCTTCGAGGGACGAAATCACGTAGCGATAGTGCTTGCTCTTCGCGAGGAGCTCAGAGTGGGTACCGACGGCAGTCACCTTGCCCTTCTCGAGGAGCGCGACGCGGTCGGCGAGCATGACGGTCGACGGGCGGTGCGCGACAATGAGCGCGGTCGTCGAGGCGAGCACGCGCCGCAGTGCTGCTTCGACGAGGGCCTCGGTGTCAACGTCGAGCGCAGACAGTGGGTCGTCGAGCACGAGAACGGAGGGCTTTGCGGCGACCGCTCGCGCTAACGCGAGCCGCTGCCGTTGTCCGCCAGACAGACTCAGTCCCTCCTCGCCCACGAGCGTGTCGACGCCGTCGGGCAGCTCGTACGCGAAGTCGGCTTGCGCGATGTCGAGGGCTTCCGCGAGATCGGCGTCCGTGCCATCCGGTCGTCCCAGCAAAACGTTGTCGCGCACGCTCGCCGAGAAGAGGGTCGCGTCTTCGAAGGCCATTGCGAGTCGAGTTCGCAGCTCCTCAAGCGTGAGGTCGCGCACGTCGACACCGTCGACACGGATCGATCCACTTGTGACGTCGTAGAGCCGCGTCGTGAGCGCTGTGAGAGTCGACTTGCCCGAGCCCGTGAGACCCACGAGCGCCATGGTCTCGCCGGGTTCGATGCTCAGGCTGAGCCCGTCGACGAGGTCTCGCACTGAGTCCGGTGAGTCGTGATACCTGAAGTGCACGTTGTCGAATTCGAGTCGTCCGAGCGGATGCTCGATCGTGCGCGACGACTCGGGATCCGTAATGGTGTTCGGACTATCCATGACCTCGAAGAACCGGTCGGCGGCCGTGCGCGTGTCGAACGTCATCGACAGCAGGAACCCGATGGACTCGACGGGGAATCGCAGCACGATCGCCGTCGCAAAGAATGCGACGAGGTCGCCTTGCGTGATTTGCCCGTTGGCCGTGAGCCACACTCCCGCGAAGAGTGAGAGCGCGAACGTAACGTCGGGAACGAGCAGCAGCCACAGCCAAATGCCCGCAATGGCTTTGGCCTTTTCGATCTCGGTGCCGCGCAGTTCTTCGGCCTGGTTCGCGAAGTTGGCGAGGGCGTACTTTCCGCGGCCGAACGCCTTCAGAACACGAATGCCGTGAACCGACTCCTCGACCGTCGTGGCGAGGTCGCCGGCTTGATCTTGGCTGCGCCGCGCGACGACCGAGTACTTGTTCTCGAAGACGTACCCGTAGATCCAGAGCGGGATCGACGCGACCATGAAGAGCACGCCGAGAATCCACGAGATGTTGATGAGAAAGACGAACCCGATGACAATCGTGAGCACGTTGACGACGAGCAGAACGAGGCCGAACGATAGCCATCGCCGGATGAGGTTGAGGTCGCTCATCACGCGAGAGAGCAATTGCCCGCTCGGCCAGCGATCGTGAAAGTTCACAGGAAGATCTTGCAGTTGCATGTACATCCCGTTGCGCATGCGCGCTTCGATGTGTGTGCCGGGAGTGAGCACGAACCAGCGGCGAAGGCCGATCATGATTGCCTCGAGGATGCCCAGCCCGAGCACGACGGCGAATGCAGGCCAGATCTGCGCGGAGTCCCCCGACTGCAGAGGACCGTCGACGAGCGACTTG
>JANNCX010000009.1:0-6885 GCA_031387145.1 Salinibacterium sp. | reverse complement strand
CTTGAGCCCGGCGGCGAGCAAGAGCGAGAACGTCAAGAACGGGTAGGCAGCCGATACGATCGCACGAAACTCCACGCCCGCGCTTTTGCCCTAATAGGGCTTGTAGATCGGCACACGCACGAGCGCGGACCGGTTGTTGTGGCCCCACGTGACAAAGCTTGGCGCTTCGTCACCGCCCCACAACCGCTTGTACGAGTTAACATATTGATTCGTCACTGCCGTGATCTCTGGAGCGTGCGTGAGCAGCCCGGCTACGAACTGCCGACCGATCTTCGAGAGCTGGTAGTGCCCGCTCGCGTCATAGAACGCGTTCGAGTCCCCCTCGAAGAGTGACATGTGAGTGTGCATCCCGGATCCCGGATGTCCAGACATCGGTTTCGGCATGAACGTCGCATAGACGCCTTGCTCAATCGCAACCTCTTTGATGACTGTGCGGAACGTCATGATGTTGTCGGCTGTCGTGAGCGCGTCCGCGTACCGCAAGTCGATCTCGTTCTGGCCCGGGCCCGCTTCGTGGTGACTGAACTCGACCGAAATACCCAGGTCTTCGAGCATCCGTACGGAGCGACGACGGAAGTCGTGTGCGGTTCCACCGGGAACGTTGTCGAAGAAGCCCGCCGAGTCGACAGGCTGCGGCTGGCCGTTCTTGAGCTTCGACGACTTGAGCAGGTAGAACTCGATCTCGGGGTGCGTGTAGAACGTGAATCCGCGATCCGCAGCCTTCGCAAGCGCGCGTTTGAGAACGTTTCGCGGGTCAGACGCCGACGGCTGACCATCGGGCGTCGTGATGTCGCAAAACATGCGCGCGGTCGGGTCGATCTCGCCACGCCACGGCAAAATCTGAAAGGTGGTCGGATCGGGATGCGCGAGCATGTCGGCCTCGTACGCGCGAGTGAATCCCTCGATCGCCGAGCCGTCAAACCCGAGCCCCTCCGCGAAAGCGCCCTCGACTTCTGCGGGAGCGATTGCGACGCTCTTGAGCGTGCCAACGACGTCGGTGAACCATAAGCGAATGAACTTGATTCCACGCTCTTCAATCGTGCGAAGAACGAAGTCGCGCTGCTTGTCCATCGAGCTCCTCTGGGTCGTCCGCTGGGTGCCCCCGGCACCCCTCTTAGGGTACTAGCTAGACTCAATCCATGATCGACCCCACTGCTGCCGCTGCCCAGGCAAATCTCAAGCGCGTGCGCACGAGACACTTTCAGAGCGCAAAAGAGACCGGCATCAAGATCACGGGCCTCACGAGTTACGACCAGCTCACGGCCGGCATCTTCGACGAGGCGGGCATCGACTTCCTTCTCGTCGGCGACTCCGCGGGCAACAACGTCTACGGCTACGACACGACGCTTCCCGTGACGATCGACGACCTCATTCCCCTCACGCGAGCGGTAGCAGGCGCCGTCACTCGAGCATTCGTTGTCGCTGATATGCCCTTCGGCTCGTACGAGACCGGCCCAGACGAGGCGCTCCACACGGCGTTCCGGTTTATGAAAGAGACGGGTGCCCACGCCGTCAAGCTTGAGGGCGGAGTTCGCAGTGCCGAGCAAATCCGCCGAATCGTTTCCGCGGGCATCCCGGTCATGGGGCACATCGGTTTCACGCCGCAAAGCGAGCACGGCCTGGGCGGTCACGTAATTCAGGGCCGTGGCGAGCAACTCGATCAGCTCTTAGCGGATGCTCACGCCGTCGAAGAGGCCGGCGCATTCGCTGTCGTGCTTGAGATGGTTCCCTCGGAAGCCGCTGAGCGTGTAACGAACGAGCTTCGGATACCGACGATCGGTGTCGGAGCGGGACCCCACGTCGACGGCCAGCTTCTCGTGTGGACGGATTGGGCGGGGTTCACAAAGGGGCGCATCCCCAAGTTCGTCAAGCAGTACGCGAACCTTCGCCAGTCCCTAACGGATGCCGTGACCACGTATCGTTCCGAGGTAGCCGAGGGCGTGTATCCGGGCCCAGAGCACTCGTACGAGGATAAGGACTAGTCCGCTTCGTCTTCCGCGGCCCACGCTCGGGAGCGCTCCGCGATGATCTCGGGAGCCCGAGCCGCATCCTCGCGGGTCTTGAACGGACCATCACGCTCCGAGCCGAGGGACTGAGCGCCCTCTTCGACTTCGCCCGTCTTGTGGTTGTACCACCACTCGGTCATAGCGCCTCCAATTGGTCGTGCCGCCCAAAGCTAGACTCAACACTATGCCTCGGGACGCGCACGGACACCTCATCCCCGGGGTGGTTTCTCCCGTGCGCTCAGTTCCCGCATCGATCGCGCGGCCCGAGTACGTCGGCAAAGCCGGGCCGAAACCGTTCACCGGGTCGGACGTTTACGACGCGGCATCCATCGAACTGATTCGCGAATCGGGCCGTATCGCGGCGCAAGCAATTGAAGCGGTCGGTGCCGCAATTCGACCTGGGATTGCGACGAACGAACTCGACATCATCGCTCACGACTTCATCGTTGCGCACGACGCATACCCCTCGACAATCGGTTACCGCGGGTTTCCGAAGGCGGTGTGCACGAGTATAAACGAAGTTATTTGTCACGGGATTCCGGACGACACGATCCTCGTCGACGGCGACATCATCAACCTTGACATCACGGCTTTCAAGAACGGTATGCACGGTGACCTCAACAAAATGTTCATCGTGGGCGAAGCGAGTCAAGCCGCTATCGACCTAGTCGACCGCACCTCAGAGGCGCTCAATCGCGGCATCAAAGCCATCGCGCCGGGGCGGGAGATCAATGTCATCGGCCGCGCGATCGAGTCATACGCGAAGCGATTCGGCTACGGCGTGATTCGCGACTTCACGGGGCACGGCGTCGGAGAGGCCTTTCATTCGGGACTCGTCGTTCCGCACTATGACGCCGCCCCGGCCTTCAATCGAGTCATGGAGGTAGGCATGGTCTTCACGATCGAGCCAATGCTCACGATGGGCACTCCCGAAAAGCCCGGGATTGTCGATTGGGAGCAGTGGGACGACGACTGGACGGTCACGACCCTCGATAAGAGTCTCACGGCGCAATTCGAACACACGCTCGTTGTGACCGAGCGCGGCGCCGAAGTGCTCACCCTCCCGTAGAGAAGAATAGGTTTCATGGCGAAAGCGCTCGGTATTGACATTGGCGGCACGGGAATCAAGGGAGCCGTCGTCGACACCGACACTGGCGAACTCGTGAGTGAGCGGATCAAGCTCGCGACCCCCGCGGGCGGCCTTCCCGCCGACATCATCGCTACGGTCGTGCAACTCATCGACAAGCTCGGGGGCCTCGAGCCGGGTGTTCCCATCGGCGTGTGTTTCCCGGCGATCGTGCGCCATGGGCGCACGATGTCTGCGGCAAACGTCTCGAAGAAGTGGATCGGCCTCGAGGCCGAAGCGCTCTTCGAGAAGGCTCTTGGACGCGACATCCACTTTGTCAATGACGCGGATGCCGCGGGGTATGCAGAGGCCCGCTACGGGGCCGCTAAGGGCGTTGCGGGCCTAGTTCTGCTCACGACCCTGGGAACCGGCATCGGCAGCGCGCTCATCTACGACGGGGTACTGATTCCCAACTCGGAACTAGGGCACCTCACGATCGACCGACGCGACGCCGAAACGCGTGCCTCGTTCGCTGCTAAAGAACGCGGCCGCTTGAGTTGGTCGGCGTGGGCAAGGCGACTGCAGAGGTATTACTCACACCTCGAAGTTCTCTTCTCGCCCGACCTATTCGTCGTTGGCGGTGGCGTATCCAAGAATCACGACCAATTTCTGCCGCTGTTGCGCCTGAAGACCCCCATCGTTCCCGCCGCGCTTCGCAATAACGCTGGCATTCTCGGCGCAGCGGCACTAGCGGTGCGCGGCTAACTACTGCACGGGCAACCCGAGAGTCCGGAACGCGAGCACAACCCCGCCACTCGCTCCGCCGAGGATCGCTAAGACGGCAACGAACGCGAGAACGATGCCACCCGGCGTGATGATGCCGCTGTCAGACGCTTCGACCATTGCGCGAGTCTAAGCTTGCGACATGACTTTTGTGCCCGATTCCCCCGACGGCCACCAGAACGAACCCCACGGAAGCGGAATCGCGAGCAAACTCAATTGGCTTCGGGCCGGAGTGCTCGGCGCGAATGACGGAATTGTTTCTGTCGCCGCGATCGTCGTGGGCGTCGCGGGCGCGACGTCGCTCGTTGCGCCCATTCTGACGGCCGGAATAGCCGGACTCGTGGGTGGTGCGATCTCGATGGCGCTCGGCGAATACGTCTCGGTCTCAAGCCAACGCGACACGCAGCGCGCACTCATAGCGAAGGAGAAGCGCGAGCTCGAAGAACTCCCCGAAGAAGAGCTCGCCGAACTCGCGGCCATCTATGAAGCCAAGGGAATGAGTGCGGAAACCGCGCTACGAGTTGCGGTTGAGCTCACTGCGCACGACGCTCTGACGGCCCACCTGGAGGCGGAGCTTGGTATTCGCGAACAAGACGTTGCGAGTCCGTGGGCCGCCGCGGGAGCATCCGCACTCGCATTCGTTCTCGGCGCTATTCTGCCGCTGCTCGCAATCCTCCTTCCGCCCGAGCAGTTGCGAGTTCCCATAACTTTCGTGGCCGTGCTCGTCGCACTTGCGGGTACGGGTGCCCTCGGTGCATACATCGGCGGAAGCCCGTGGTTGCGCCCAACTTTACGAGTTGTGATTGGTGGGGCGCTCGCCCTCGGCGTTACCTTCCTCATCGGAACGCTGCTCGGCACGACGGGGATCGTCTAACCTCACACGCGGCAAGCGAATGGGTTGAGAGCGTCGCTCCGTCAGGAGAATTGAAGGCTCGAGAAGAAGCTCCACACGAAGAGACCAACTTGAAAGAGCCCACCGATTGCGCCGAGAGCACCAAGCCCGATTCCGATCTGAGCGAGCACCTTGGCGGTGTTCGTTTCGCCCGCTGCCGCAAGTTGTTTGGCTCGAGCCAAGCCCTTGATTCCCAGGACGATCGCGATTGCGCTCGGCACGAGCAAGAAGTTGAAGAAGAACGCAACGAGGCCCGCGACAAACGAGTAGACCGCTTGCGGATTGAGTTTCGCGTTGATCGTGACTGCCGCGCGAGGCGCGCTAGAGATGTCTCCGGGATACTGTGGTGCGGGGTTTTCGGCGGAGTACACGACGGGTGTCGTGGGAGCAGGGGATACCACGGCGGGCGGCGGCGTAATGCTCGGATCGCTCCAGCTCGCGCCGTTCCACCACCGCTGCACCGTGCCCCCGTCGGGGTCCGGGTACCACCCAGGGCGTTTGATCTCGTCAGCCATGGCACGAGCATACCGATGGTGAAGGAATGGGCCGGCTAATACGCCGGGTTCTGTTGACGCTCTTGCGAGCGCTGGACGGCCATCTGTCTACGACGTACGTTGCCGCACGCCTCTAGCGGTCTACCCGGAAACTGGGCGAGCAACCCGTAACGCTTCCTGTCTGACCTTGCTCCGGACGAGGTTTACCTAGCCGACCGTGTCGCCACGACCGCTGGTGGTCTCTTACACCACCGTTTCACCCTTACCCCCGAGTGCCGAAACACCCAGTGGCGGTCTACTTTCTGTTGCACTGTTCTCGCGGGTTGCCCCGGGTGGGTGTTACCCACCATCCTGCTCTGTGGAGCCCGGACGTTCCTCGGGACTGTTTCCAGCCACGCGACCGTCTTGCCGACCCATTCGGGAGGTAAGCCTAGTTGCCGAAGTCGGCTCTCATGTCCATCGCGAGATTCGCGAGCTTGTCTGCGCGAGTATTTGTCTCGCGGGGAATCCACTCGAATCGCACCGGAGTGCCCGTCAAGAGTTCGCGAGCTTGCGCCGCCAACTCGGCCATGTCGGGGTGCTTGATTTTCCAGCGGCCCGACATTTGTTCCACGACGAGCTTCGAATCCATGCGCACGTGAAGCACGGCGTCTGGGTCGAGTTCGAGCGCACGCCTCACCCCCGCGATCATTGCTTTGTACTCCGCGACATTGTTCGAGGCGATTCCGCCGTAGAGTCCGATCTCGGCGAGGATCTCGCCCGTTACGGGGTCGATCACGACGGCGCCACTGCCGGATTGGCCCGGATTGCCGCGGGAGCCACCATCCGCTTCAATAACGAGCTCTCGCGGCACTAGAGGCCCGACTCGTCGGTGCGTACGAGGATTGCCTCGCTCGACGGGCACATGATGACATCATCCGGGGCGGATGACCGGATCGACTGCATTTCGTTCTCGAGGAGCTTCACTCCCGAAGCGAGCGACACTCCCCCGCGCAAGAGCGAGGCTCCCGTGCCGTAGCGCGCACGCTGCTTCTCGTAGAGCGCGAGAAGGTCCGCGGGAACCTTGCCTTCGATCGTGCGCCGGCCCGCTGCGGCCGTCGTGCGCTCGGCCGCGATGACGTCGAGAGCGGCGTCTCGAGAGGCCTCGACTTCTGCGACTTTCGCGCGAGCGTCGTCAAGCTCGGTCGTCGTGTGCGCGAGCACGGATTGCACCTCTTCGAGGCGCTCCATGACCGTGAGCTCGATTTCTTCGAGGTCGCCCAGGCGCTTGCGTAGTGCGAGCAACTCTTGATCGAGAGCGGCAACATCCTTGACGGATGAGCTCGCTTGAAGTCGTTCGCTGTCTCGCGCGATTCGTGCCTCGACGACCTTGACGTCCGACTCGAGGCGGCTCAACTCAAGCGCGACGTTGTCGACCGCGCCTTGCTGCTCGCTCGCTGTCAACCGCAGAGCGGTAGCGTGCGCCGACAACTCTACGAGCGTCGCGAGTTCTGGGAGGCTCTTCGCGCGATGATTAAGCTGCGCGAGCTTCGTGTCGAGCGCTTGCAAGTCGAGCAGCAGGGCTTGATCGTCTGGACTGGCCTTCAATGCCATGATTTCTCGTCTCTACTGGGTGACTACAAAGTCCCACGGGTCGGTGCGCAC
>JANNCX010000370.1:0-2517 GCA_031387145.1 Salinibacterium sp. | reverse complement strand
TCGTCACGGTCGATTTTGACGACGATACCTTCGATGAGGTCGCCATCATTGAAAAACTTCAGCGTCTTTTCGACCGCGGCGAGAAAGTCTTCAGCAGATCCAATGTCATTGACGGCGACCTGCTTGGGTGCCTTGTCGGTCGTTACGATTGTCATGTAGTTAGTGCTCCAGTGTGGGCATAATCGGGCCAGTGACGAGAATTGCTTGATTAGTTCGCCAATGGCAGGCGGATAGAACGTCACAAATGCGACATTCCAGCTTAGCGCCTCCCTACGACCAGTTCCACCGCTCCGACAACGGCACCGCGAACGTTCACGGCACTATTCGGTCGGGATAAGAATGTCGCGCAAGGCTGGTTCGAGTTCCGGATGCTCGAACTCGAAGCCCGCCGCGAGAAGCCGTTCGGGCACTACCCATCGACTCTTGAGCACAAGCTCGGTCTCGGTACGGATGAGCGCAGAACCGATCTCGAGCAAAAACCGAGGTGCAGGCATTCCGAAAGGCGCGCGGATGACGCGGCGAATGGTGCGCATGAGGGTCGCGTTGTCGCTCGGGTTCGGCGCGCTCACGTTGACCACGCCATCGATCTCGGGGTGGTCGCGCACGAAGCGGACGACCCCGAGCACGTCGGCGATGTGAACCCAACTGAACTTCTGGAGTCCCGCCTTGGCTGATCGTTCATGGAAAGTGCCCGCGGCGCGCCTCGTACGCGTCGCCCACCATCTCCCGTCGACCTGTGGTCCGCCGAGGCCGAAGCGCGCGAGCCGCACAAGCGGAACGAGCGCGCTTCCGTCGCCGAGCACGATTCCCATCCTGAGAGCAACCTTGCGGGTAACGGGCGTCTCGACCTCGAAGAACGCCGACTCCCACGCGCGCGCTACTCCGACGGAGAAGCCCGAGCCGAGTTCGCCTGTTGATTCCGTCATGGGTCGGTCACGGGCATCCCGATAGATCGTCGCAGTAGACGAGTTGATCCATAGGGCAGGCGGCGCAGAGCACCGTGCAACGGCAGCGGCTAGCTCCTGGGTCGTGTCAACGCGTGATCGCATTATCTCTTCGCGGTTGGCACGGCCATAGCGACAATTGACGCTCTTGCCCGCGAGATTGATAAGCACATCTGCACCGTCGAGCAGATCTGCGATCGCACGCGTGTCACCCCACGTCGCATCGGCATTGTTGCGGCCAATCGTGCGCACCGCCGCGCCCTCGGCGCGCAACGCTCGCGCGAGATAGGTACCGACAAATCCAGACGCTCCCGCAATGACGATTCGATCCAACGACACGTCACTCCCCCGCTTCGATTGAGTAATGAAAAGACCCCGCGTATTCATAAATACGGCCCAGCACTGGAGACGTGAGTGTGAGCGAGACGTGCTGTAGATCAGCTGCCTCATCGAATCGTTCGATCAGGTGCACCCGAGGTGCAATGAACCCCGGGACCCTCACGCCCGCGATCGCCACGCGACTCGACCGAACCTCGAGAGCGCGATCGACCACTACGGCATGCAGAGTCACGACGACACGACCGTGTCGGCCCAAGCGATCGACGAGTGCGCCGTCACGATACGTAACAGCATCGGTCATGACTCGCATGCATTTCTCGAACGCAAACGCGCGCTCAGCGCGCACCCCGTTCGGCATCGGGCGATTCACGATCGAGAAGGGCACATTGTGCTCCCACGCAGCGAAGACAACTCCGTCTCGAGCCAGCACACGCAGGATCGGCCACAGCCAACGCCGTGGCGTGCCGACTGAGGCGAAGGTTCCGAACCCTCGACCGATCGCCCCTTCAGGAATCTGCGAAAAATAGTCGTTCAAGCGCGGATGCAGATCCCGCACGTGCACGCCAAGTGCTAATGCCCACGGATTGGGCACTACTTCAACAGAGCTGCTTTCAGTGTGTCGAGGCCGACTCCGCCGATGTCGAGCGCCTTGCGGTGGAACTCCTTGATATCGAAATCGGCGCCCTCTGCTGCTTTGTATGCGTCGCGAATCTGCTCCCAAATGCGTTGGCCGACCTTGTAGGAAGGGGCTTGCCCCGGCCAACCGAGGTAGCGGTTCACTTCGAAGCGCACGAACGGCTCGTTCATGTTGACGTTGGCTTTCAAGAACTCGAACGCGTACTCGAAGTCCCACGTTCCCTTCCCGTCGAGGCGTGGTTTGCCGAGGTGAACGCCGATGTCGAGCACGACTCGAGCGGCGCGCATCCGCTGGCCGTCGAGCATGCCCAGCCGGTCGCCCGGGTCATCGAGATAGCCCAGGTCTTGCATGAGTCGCTCGGCGTAGAGCGCCCAGCCCTCGGCGTGACCGGATGTTCCCGCCAATTGCCTGCGGTACGTGTTGAGTTTTGCGCGGTTGAACACCGCTTGACCTAGTTGAAGGTGGTGACCGGGAACACCCTCGTGGTAGACCGTTGTCGTCTCGCGCCACGTGTTGAATTCCGTGACTCCCTCGGGAACCGACCACCACATGCGCCCCGGCCGTGAAAAGTCGTCGCTCGGGCTCGTGTAGTAGATA
>JANNCX010000352.1:0-1689 GCA_031387145.1 Salinibacterium sp. | reverse complement strand
TCGACACGCTGGTGACGATGGCGGACCGGGTGCTCTGGTACAAATACGTCACCAAGAACACCGCGAAGAAATACGGCAAGACCGTCACCTTCATGCCCAAGCCGCTCTTCGGCGACAACGGCTCGGGAATGCACACCCACCAATCGCTCTGGAGCGACGGCAAGCCGTTGTTCTACGACGAAAAGGGCTATGGCGGACTCAGCGACGTCGCTCGCTGGTACATCGGCGGCTTGCTCAAGCACGCTCCCGCCGTGCTCGCGTTCACAAACCCGACGCTCAACTCTTACCGTCGCCTCGTGCCCGGTTTCGAGGCGCCCGTCAACCTCGTGTACTCGGCGGGCAACCGCTCCGCGTCGATCCGCATTCCGATTACGGGTACTAACCTGAAGGCGAAGCGCATCGAGTTCCGTGCACCGGATGCTTCGGGCAACCCGTACCTCGCATTCGCAGCGCAGCTCATGGCCGGACTCGACGGCATCAAGAAGAAGATTGAGCCGTACGAGCCCGTAGACAAGGACCTGTACGAGTTGCCGCCTGAGGAGGCCAAGCTCATCCCGCAGGTTCCCGGTTCACTCGCCGAGGCGCTCAACGCGCTCGAGGCAGACCACGAGTTCCTGACTCAAGGCAACGTCTTCACGCCTGACCTCATCGAGACGTGGATTGCGTACAAGCGCGAGAAGGAGATTATCCCCGCCTCGCAGCGTCCGCACCCGTTCGAGTACGAGCTGTACTTCTCGGTGTAACACAGCTTGAACGCCAGCGGCCGCGCCCTTCGAGGTGCGGCCGTTGTTGTTTGTGCGGCGTGACTAACCCGTAGCCGCGGGACGCTTCGCGCCGCCGTAGAAGCGCTTCTCGAAGACTTGCCGTGCGAGGCGGGTAGCACGGAGGTAGTCCTCTTCAAACGTCGAAGCGGAGCCCGTGGGGTACTCGAGCAAGCGCGAGACTCCTTCGAGCTGGCGGCGGTCCTTGGGCAGCACGTCGGAGGTCTTTGACGTCCACAGCGTCATTGCCGAGCGGGCGCGGGATGCGAGCATCCACGCATCCCGAAGCTTGCGACTATCGGCTGCCGAAACGAGACCCTCACTCTCGGCCGCTGCCAACGCGCGGAGCGTCGACGTCGTACGAAGACCCTCGACGCGTGCGCCGTGTTGCAGCTGCAAGAGTTGCACGAACCACTCGACGTCGCTGAGCGACCCACGCCCGAGCTTGAGGTGTCGCGCTGGGTCTGCCGCTTGCGGCAATCGTTCCGCCTCGACACGCGCTTTGATGCGCTTGACCTCGCGCACGTCTTGCTCCGAGATCGCGATCGGGAATCGAACCTCGTTCGCGAGTTCCTCGAAGGCCGCTAAGACGCCGGCATCGCCTACGACTCCTCGAGCCCGAAGCAGAGCCTGAGCCTCCCACGTGAGCGACCAGCGCGCGTAGTACGCCCGATACGACTCGAGCGAGCGCACGATCGCGCCGTTCTTGCCCTCGGGTCGAAGGCCGATGTCGAGGTCGAGCGGAATGCGCACGTCTTCCGTAAAGCGACTGAGCGCGCGCACGATCTGCTCGGCGCGTTGCTGAGCCTCCTCGTCGGATGCCCCTGCCGCCCGATAGACGTACATGACATCTGCATCCGAGCCGAAGCCGAGCTCCGCTCCCCCGTATCGCCCCATCGCGACGATACCGAACTCGATGCCGTCGCCG
>JANNCX010000346.1:0-4234 GCA_031387145.1 Salinibacterium sp. | reverse complement strand
TGAACGCTTTCGATTTCGCGACCCTCCGTCGATTCCCCGACATCGAGGCGCCCAACCTCTTCGCGGCCGATGCGAGCGACCGACTCATTCTTGATGAGGCCGAGTTAGCGCTAGCGGGGTCAGCGCCCGGCGAGGTCGTGGTTATCGGCGACGGCTATGGCGCGCTCACGCTCGGGGTAGCCGCGATGCACGGGGTCACGGGCATCCGCGTCTTCCAAGACTCGATCGTGAGTGAACAAGCCCTCGCCGCGAACGCAGGCGAGTTCGAGGGCTACCGCAATCTGCCGCTCGGGCGCGAGCTGCTCAACGGAGCTCGCATCGTTCTGCTGCAATTGCCGCGCGCTCTCGACGAGCTCGACGAGTTCGCGGCCGCGATCGCGGAGTTCGCCGACCCCACTGTGACCGTGTATGCCGGTGGCCGCATAAAGCACATGACGACGGCCATGAACGATGTGCTCGCTCGGTACTTCTCGACCGTCCACGTGACGCACGCACGACAAAAGTCGCGCGTGCTCGTGGCCTCTGCCCCGCGAGCGGTGGGGCCGCGGGAGGTTCGCCGTGAGTTCCATTCCGAATTCGGAATATGGGTGTGCGCGACGGGCGCTGCCTTCGCGGGCACTCGCGTCGACATCGGAACCAGGGCCTTGCTCGCGGTGCTCGATCACGCCGCTCCGGATGCCAGAACCGCCGTCGACCTGGGCTGCGGCTCGGGCGTGGTTGCCGCGGTACTCGCGAAGGCTCGACCCGGTATCGAGGTGCTCGCCACGGACGTATCTGCGGGAGCCGTGGCATCCACTCTCCAGACGGTCGAGGCAAACGGGCTCGCGAACGTGACAGTGCTTCGGGATGACTCACTCGCTAGTCGCGCGGCCGGCTCGGTTGATCTCGTGTTGCTCAACCCTCCGTTTCACCTTGGATCGACCGTGCACACGGGAGCCGCGAGTCGGCTCTTCGCGGCGGCGGCTCGAGTGCTCGCCCCCGGTGGCGAATTGTGGACGGTCTATAACTCTCATCTCGGGTATCGCACCGAGTTAGCTAGGGTGGTCGGCCCGACGATTGAAGTCTCGCGAAACCATAAGTTCACCGTGACGAAGTCACAAGCAAGAGGAAAATGATGGCCAACATGCAGGGCGCCCCGGGCACCGACGACGAGCCAAAGACAGCTCTCGAACAGTACGGCGTCAATCTCACCGACATCGCGCGGAGCGGAAAGCTCGATCCAGTCATCGGTCGCGACGCAGAGATCCGGCGGGTCAGTCAAGTGCTCACTCGCCGCACGAAGAACAACCCCGTGCTCATCGGCGAGCCCGGCGTGGGAAAGACCGCGGTCGTGGAAGGACTAGCCCAGAGAATCGTCGCGGGAGACGTTGCCGATTCGCTCAAGGGCAAGCAGCTTGTTGCCCTCGACCTCGCAGCGCTCGTCGCTGGGGCGAAGTACCGCGGCGAGTTCGAAGAGCGCCTCAAGGCCGTGCTCAAGGAGATCAACGAGTCTGAGGGCCAGGTCATTACGTTCATCGACGAGTTGCACACGCTCATGGGAGCGGGCGGCGGGGAGGGCTCGGTCGCTGCAGCGAACATGCTCAAGCCCATGCTCGCGCGCGGCGAGCTGCGGCTCATCGGAGCGACGACTCTCGACGAGTACCGCCAATACATCGAGAAGGATGCCGCACTCGAGCGTCGCTTCCAGCAAGTCTTCGTCGGGGAACCGTCAGTCGAAGACACCGTAGCGATCTTGCGCGGGCTCAAGGAACGCTACGAAGCGCACCACAAGGTAGCGATCGCGGACTCCGCGCTCGTCGCGGCAGCGACGCTCAGCAACCGTTACATCTCGGGCCGCAAGCTGCCCGACAAGGCGATCGACCTCATCGACGAGGCAGCGTCTCGACTCAAGATGGAGATCGACTCGAGCCCCGTCGAGATCGACAATCTCAAGCGCGCGGTCGATCGACTTCGCATCGAAGAACTGGCACTCAAGAAGGAGAAGGACGACGCATCCAAGGCGCGACTCGAAAAGTTGCGCGAAGACCTTGCCGCCCGCGGTAAAGAACTCGACGCTCTCGAGAGCCGTTGGAAGGTCGAGAAGGCGTCGCTCACGGGAGTCGGGGATCTCAAGACGAGACTCAACGATGCACGCATCGAGCTGGATCGGGCGATGCGCGAGGGCGACTATCAGAAGGCGTCGAAGCTCAACTACGAGACGATCCCCGGCATCGAAGAGGCACTCGTGTCCGCCGAGTCCAACGAACCCGTCGGTCCTCGAATGGTCAATGACCAGGTGACGGAGGAAGACATCGCGGCCGTCGTGGCGGCGTGGACGGGCATCCCCGTCGCGCGCTTGACTCAAGGCGAGACCGAAAAGCTGCTTCACCTCGAGTCCGAGCTGGGCAAGCGCCTCATCGGACAAAAGGATGCGGTGCAGTCCGTTTCGGAGGCAGTGCGTCGCACGCGCGCGGGCATCTCCGATCCGGATCACCCCACGGGCTCATTCCTGTTTCTCGGCCCGACCGGGGTCGGAAAGACCGAGCTCGCGAAGGCGCTCGCCGAGTACTTGTTCGACGATGAAAAGGCGCTCGTGCGTATCGACATGAGCGAGTACGGCGAGAAGTTCTCGGTCTCGCGGCTCGTGGGAGCCCCTCCCGGCTATGTCGGTTACGAGCAAGGCGGGCAGCTGACGGAGGCCGTTCGGCGGCGACCGTATTCCGTGATCCTGCTCGACGAAGTCGAGAAGGCACACCCCGAGGTCTTCGACCTATTGCTGCAAGTGCTCGATGACGGCCGGCTCACGGATGGTCAGGGTCGCACGGTTGACTTCAGAAACGTCATCCTGATTCTCACAAGCAATCTCGGAAGCCAATTCATTACCGACCAGAACCTGCCGTGGGCCGAGCGCAAGCGCGCCGTAAACGACCTCGTGCGGCAGAAGTTCAAGCCCGAGTTCATCAATCGTCTCGATGACATCGTCGTCTTCGCGCCGCTTACCACGGACGACCTGAGCCAGATCGTCGAGCTCTATATCGACCGTCTCGCGCGTCGACTGGGCGACCGTCGACTCGCACTCGCGGTGACGCCGGATGCTCGGTCGTGGCTCGCTGAACGCGGATACGATCCGATCTACGGAGCGCGGCCCCTGCGACGACTCATGCAACGTGAGATCGACGACAAGCTCGCTCGCGCGCTACTGGCGGGAGAGATTCGCGACGGTGACACAGTGCTCGTGGGCGTAGCGGGCGACACATTGAGCGTCGCCCGGCTCGAGAGCTGAGCGGGCGCGAGGGCCGGGCGCGCGGTTAGGCGCCTGGAACCGCCAAGTCGACGATGTAGGAGCCGAGCATGAAGACTCCGATCATCGCGAGGCACGCGACGAGCGGAATCCAGAACGAGAGCTTGCGGCGCGCGATCCACACGACAGAAAGAATGATTCCCGCGAGCCCGACGATCGGCACACCGAAGAGCACGAAGAGCGCTCCGAAGCTAATGAAGTCGTAATTGCACTCGACCGACGAGTCTGCGCACGCGATCGTCGCGACTCCGAATCCGAGCGCCGAGAACACGAAGATCGCAGTCAGAACGAGCAAGACGAAGATGAAGAAGATCGTAAGAAAGAAGTCCCAACTGCGTGGGGGTCGGCCTTCAGGGGTGTTTTCGACGAAAAGATCGCTCACGCGCTTAGCTCCTTCTTGATCGCCGCAACGAGTGCGTCAATGTCGTCTTCCGTCGTGTCGAATGACGCCATCCAGCGCACTTCGCCCTTCGATTGATCCCAATCGTAGAACCGAAACGACTCGCGAATCCTATCCGCGACTCCCGGCGGCAAGAGTGCAAAGACCGAATTGGCTTGAGTCTCTTGCGAAAAACTAAGGTTCGGGATGCCCTCCAGTGCGCTGCGCAACCGAGTCGCCATGGCGTTCGCGTGTGCAGCCGACGTGCGCCACAAGTCGCCCTCGAGAATCGCGATGAGCTGCGCCGACACGAACCGCATCTTCGATGCCAACTGCATCGTGAGCTTGCGCAAGTAGATGAGCCCCTCCGACACTTCAGGATTCAGCACAATGACGGCTTCACCAAACACGAGCCCGTTCTTCGTGCCGCCGAAGCTCAGAATGTCTACTCCCGCATCTGTCGTGAACTCACGAAAGCCGACTCCGAGTGCGGCCGCGGCATTCGACAGCCGCGCGCCGTCCATGTGCAACACCATGCCGTGTTCGTGCGCGAAGTCGGCGATCGCGCGCACTTC
>JANNCX010000301.1:0-3256 GCA_031387145.1 Salinibacterium sp. | reverse complement strand
CGAAGCCTCGAGAAGAATCGGCCGGCGTCGCGCAACCGCTCTATTCCCGAGGCACTAAATCGTGCGAATTCGCTCCGGTCGCCGCGCGCGGTCGCGATGAAGTCGAGCGCGTCGACGATCGACCCGCGTTCACCGCCCGCGATCGACGCGCGCATTCGGTCGCGGACTGTGTCGGGAAGCGCGTGCTGGTCGATACCGCGTTTCGCGAGCAAAGACGCGAGCTCGCCCAGTTCGTGCAGGTCGCTCACGCCAAGTCGCCACCGCGATCCCGCGAGCAACCGCAAGAGCTCGATGCCGGCTTCGGCGCTGTGCACAACCGAGAGAGCACACACGACGTCCGCAATTTCGGGCTCACTCAGCAGGCCACCGAGACCGAGCACGTGATACGGGATGTTGCGCTCACGGAGCGCTGCAAGAAACACAGTTTGCGTGCGGCGGGCTCGCATGAGAATTGCAGCACTCACGTCACCCTCCGCGAGCCGGGAACCGAGCCAATCCGCCACCTCGCCGGCTTCCTGAGCGATCGTCTCGGTGAAAGCGACGTCGACGGGTCGCTGGGTCGCGCTCGGCTTTGCGTCGAGCCGTGCGACGGGCACTCGATACTTCGAGTCGAAGGGCTCGACGATCACGTTTGCAGCGTCGAGAATGCGAGTTCCATTGCGCCAGCTCATCGAGAGCGAGAACCGCTCCCCCTGCCCGAATTGCGCCGAGAATCGCTCTAGGTTGCTCGCACTCGCGCCGCGCCATCCGTAGATCGATTGGTTAGGGTCGCCGACCGCCATGACGGGATGCCCGGAGAAGATCTCACTCAACAGCCACGATTGCGTGACCGAAGTGTCTTGATACTCGTCGAGCAGAACGACCCCGTGCCGCGCGCACTCTTCGGTCTTGACGCGTGAATCCGCGCGCACAATCTCGAGCGCGAGCGCGACTTGATCGGAGTACTCGACGAATCCGCGCCGAACCTTCGCAGCGCCGTATTCCGCCGCGAGATCGAGCAGCAAATCGAGTTCGCCGACGACCGACACTACTTCTGCTACCCCGGCGTACTCGGCGCGGGATCCGAGCGGGAGGTCGAGCACCGTCGCGAACTTCTTGGAGTACTCGCGAACCTGCTCGGGGTTCGCGACGTTGTCGGCGAGGGCTCGCGCGACGAGCAATACCGCTTCGGTGATTTGGTCGAGCGACTTGTCTTGCTCGAGTAGCCGCAGGTCTGAGCTGCGCGTAACGATGCTGCGCGCGAGTTGCCACGCCGCTGCCGCGCCGAGAACCGAACCGTCAGCCTCGCGACCGAGCACGCTCGCGTTGTCGCGGTAGAGCATGTTCGCGTAGGAGTTGTAAGTCGAGATAAGAGGAAGTTCGAACTCGTCTGTCTGCTCATCGGCGAGTCCCGCGGCGACGAGTTGGCCGATGCGAGTGCGCACGCGCTCCGACAGTTCACCCGCCGCTTTTCGCGTGAAGGTCAGACCGAGCACTTCACTCGGAGCGACGAGGCGGTTGGCGAGCAACCACAGCACTCGATTAGCCATCGTCTCGGTCTTGCCACTGCCGGCGCCCGCGATCACGAGCGACGGAGCCGAGAGGTCGGCCTCGATCACCAGACGCTGTTGCTCGGTCGGTTGAGGCAACGACAACCGCATCGCGATCTCGTCGGCCCCGATGAGCGGCTTAGTCACTCGACACCGCCAAGACTCGGTGCAAGCGCAAGAGTGCGTGCGAGTCGAACGGCCCGACTACCTCTGCCACGCCGTGGAATGTTGACGACGCGACGATCGATGCCGCGACCTTGACTCGGTCCCTAAACGCTTCGAGTCGTTGCTCATCGAACGCGGGTTGATGCGCGAGTGAGTACTTCTTGCCACCGCTCCCACTTTTCACGAACAAGAGCGTCGCCCCGCCCGAGGAGTGGTTGGGGGCCGCGACGAGAAACTCATCGAGCGCTCCCTCGGCGTACGCGAGTTGATACACCGCGAGTTGCGGATTCCCCGCGGTCTCCGTCTTGGGTTTCGGCGTTCCCGTCTTGAGGTCGACGATGACGACGGCGCCGTTGCCCGTCAACTCGACGCGGTCGATCGAGCCGCGGACGACGGCGTTGCCTACTTCGAGAGTGAATCGACCCTCGGCCGCAACTTTGGAACTGCCCGAGGTCGCGAAGTCCTCAAGGTATTCCGCGAGCGCGAGACTGAACCGCCACATGGTTCTGCGCTGCCGCTGCTCGAGCCACGACGACTCAAACGACAACTCGCTCCACCGCGACTCAACGGTCGCCCAGAGTTCGTTGACATCAGGGGTCTGCGCGAGCTCGAGCGCCGAGTGCAGGATCGTGCCGACGTTCGCGGCCATCCCGGGATCGGACTTCGCAACCGACTCGAGAAACCAATCGAGCGCCGACTTCTCGACCGTCTCGATGCTCGATGGCCGCACGGGCGCGAGCTTCCCCTCGAAGAGCGGCTTCGTCGTCGATATCTCCATCAATCCGTGCCACGAGTCGGGATCCGCTCCCGTTACGCGCGCTGCGCTGAGCGCCGCGAGGGTCGAAGCAGCGTGAGACCGGATGCTCGCGCCAGCCGCCTCGTCCGTGAGCACGCGGCGCAATCGCCCCGTGACCCCCCGCAGAGAGAACGGCGGCGCAAGTAGCGTGTCGATCGCGGTAGAGCGTGGTTGCACGAGCGCGAACAGGGGACTCACGCCCTCGTCGTCGTTTGCGACCGCGGCAACCACGAGCCGAGTTCGGGCTCTCGAGATCGCGAGCGCGAACATCCGCAATTCGTCATCTCTAACGAGTCGACGCTCATCGAGGCTCGTCGAATCGATTGCGAGAACCGCCCGCACGAGGTGTTGGGGGCCGAGCAACGATCCGCGCAGACGCATGTTCGGCCACACGCCCTCTTGAAGACCCGCAACGACGACCGTGTCGAATTCGCGACCGACAATTCCCGAGGGGGTCGCAATGAGCACGGCGTCGTCGACCGCGCGAGGCGAGAGAGTGTCTTCCGCCACGTCGGCATCGAGAACTTCCGAGACGAAGACCGCCGGCGGGTCGTGCGGACGTCGCTCTGCAAACCGCTTAGCGGCAGTGAAGAGCGCGACGATTCCGTCGAGTTGCCTGTTGGCTTCTGCCGCTCCAGGACCGCTCTCGAGCGCTTGATCGAACCACAACTTCGCGAGCCCGCTCTTGTCCCACACGAGCCACAAGAGTTGCTCAATCGAGTCCGGGTTCGCTCGAATCTCGGAGAGCGTCAGCGCGAGCTTTTCA
>JANNCX010000298.1:0-3514 GCA_031387145.1 Salinibacterium sp. | reverse complement strand
CTCCGACGAGCTCGATTACTCCCTTGGTGCGATGGACCGCTGCGACAGCTGCGGTGCGCAAGCATACGTTCGCGTGACGCTTCACAGCGGTGACTTGTTGTTCTGTGCCCACCACGGCTCGAAGTTCAAAGAGAAGCTCTTGCCGACGGCAGTCAATTGGCACGACGAGTCGTCTCGCTTGCTCGAGACCGTCGCAGACTAACGATCTAGGTCGGCTGTAATCCGACCGACGTGAGAATCTTGTTTCTCGCCATTCTCGCGATGTCATCGACCCGGGCCGCGTCGGGCCCAACCACATAGGCTTCGCCGAAACTCTCTCGAAGCAACTCGTCGGCGATCGCGGGATTCTTCGCGAGCACTGGACCGTGCAAGTGGGTACCAATACTTGTACCGACTCGAACGCCCTCTGCCTTCACGTCACCACCGTTGCCATGGCCGTACACGACACGACCCAAGGCGAGCACTCCGGTTTCGAGCACGTAGTCACGCCCGTGACTCTCGAACCCAACGAGGCGCCCAAAGTCCGAATCGACGACCAGATCGTCGCTCACTCGCACAGCGGCGACCGAGCGCCCGGGGAACAGGCCGAGCCCGTCGAGGTCTAGTCCGCCATCGCGCTTTGTCGAGATCGACAAGAGTTCCCAGCCCGTACCGATCGCAAGAATTGGCACGCGCGCGTTGAACCACGATGTGAGCTCTCGCTCGATGAGCCGAAGGCCCGCGAGAACTTCGGGCATGGTCGACTCCGCACCCGAACCGACCACGACGACAGCGGGAGCCTCCCGCGGAGCGGCCGCTCCGATCGAGAGCGAGCTCACCTCGACATCGAGGCCGGCCCACCGCGCTCGTCGCGCGAGAACGCTCGCGTTCTGCGCATCACCGTTGAGGTCGAGAAGCTCGGGGAAGACGTTGAGAATTGTCGCCACGTCACACCAATCCAAGGTGAGTTCGAGTGCGGCGCATTGAGTCGGCCGTGAAGATGACCGTCTTGATGCCTCGCTCGGGTCGAGGCAATGCGAAGAATCGGTCGAGCGCTTCCGCAAGCTCGGGCACTAGGTCGTCGATCTCGACGCCCTGGTATTCAAGTTGAAGCGCGATCTCGTGAGCCTTTGACCCCGACACGATCGACACGCGGCCGAGCTTCGAGCAGTCGACGGGCCAGAAATACGAAGGGTCGCGAACATCCGAACCGACCGCAACGAGAACCTGGGTGACGTCGGGGTTCAATTCGTCAACGTTGAGTTGAAAGCTTGCCGGATTCTGAACGAGAACGAACTCGACGGGCTCGTCACCGACTCGAGTGATCTCACCGCGCCCGAAGACGGCGTCCATTGCCGAGATGCTCCGCGCGGCGGAGGCGAGGTCGAGGTCAGCGCCGAGGATCGCTGTTGCACCCGCTACGGCCGCCGCGGCATCCATCGCATAATGCACTCCCGGTGCCGGAAGCTCGACGTCAATCGCGACACCGTCAAACTTGAGCGTCGCCGCTCGCCCGCGAGTGGACGAAACGAGTACGTCGGGATCGACGGACGACGCGGTCTTCGCGTAGCCGAGGCCGTGTAGTGCAGAGTCGCGTACTACTGCCGCTGCGCCAAACCGCACGAGTGCCGGTCCGGCAGGCAGCGTTGCACCGACTTCTTCGAGCATCCCGTCGTCTGAATTGATGACGAGGGAGTGGGATGCCCGCCGCGCGATCTTGCCGAGCATGGTCGCGACATGCTCTGACTCGTGGAATCGATCGATTTGGTCTGTCATGACATTCGTCAAGACCACGACGATGGGGTTGAGGGATTCCGAGATGAGTGCACCGTGGCCTTCATCCATTTCGAGCACGGCGATGTCGGCATCGATGCGACCTCGCAAGTCAGCTCTCTCGAGCAGAGCCGACGTGAGGCCTTGAGTGATGTTGGCTGTCGACGGATTGGTGAAGACGCGCACTCCGTGGTCGCTAAGAATCGACACCAACATCTTCGTGGTCGTCGATTTACCGCTCGATCCACTCACGATCACGAGTCCACGCTCGAACGAGTTGAGCGCGTGAGACAAGTAGCCGGGCGCGAGCTTGTTGACGACGAGTCCGGGCACAGCCGAGCCGCCATTGCGCTTTCGCACGCGCGCGGCGAAGCGCACGAAGCGTCCGATCAGGATCGGGACTGCGTAGCGCAAGAGTGGCGCCTATTCGAGGTAGTCGCGCAGCGACTGCGATCGCGACGGGTGACGCAATTTCGCCATCGTCTTCGACTCGATCTGGCGGATGCGCTCGCGCGTGACCCCGAACGTGTCGCCGATCTGGTCAAGCGTCTTGGGCATTCCATCGCCGAGGCCGAACCGCATGCGGATCACGCCTGCCTCACGCTCGGAGAGCGAGTCGAGCAAGCTCTCGAGCTGCTTCTGCAGCATCGTGAAGCCCACCGCGTCGGCGGGTACCACCGCCTCGGTGTCTTCGATGAGGTCACCGAATTCGCTGTCGCCGTCCTCGCCGAGTGGCGTGTGAAGCGAGATCGGTTCGCGACCGTACTTCTGAACCTCGATGACCTTCTCGGGAGTCATGTCGAGTTCACGACTCAACTCCTCGGGAGTGGGTTCGCGACCGAGATCCTGCAACATTTGGCGCTGCACTCGAGCGAGCTTGTTGATTACCTCGACCATGTGCACGGGAATTCGAATGGTCCGCGCTTGATCGGCCATTGCTCGCGTGATCGCCTGACGGATCCACCACGTCGCGTACGTCGAGAACTTGAAGCCCTTGGTGTAGTCGAACTTCTCGACCGCGCGAATGAGACCGAGGTTACCTTCTTGAATCAAGTCGAGAAACTGCATTCCGCGACCCGTGTAGCGCTTTGCGAGCGACACCACGAGACGCAGGTTTGCACCCAGAAGGTGACTCTTGGCGCGCTGGCCATCCTTCGCGACCCACTGAAGCTCACGGCCAAGCGGTGAACGCAACTCGGTTGCCGACATGTGCGACAACTTGTCTTCAGCGAAGAGTCCGGCTTCGATTCGCATCGCCAGCTCGACTTCTTCCGCGGCGTTGAGCAGCGCGACCTTACCAATTTGCTTCAAGTAGTCCTTGACCGGGTCGGCCGTGGCCCCCGTAATCGCAGACGAGTAGACGGGAACGTCGTCGTCGTCGTCGACGAGCGAGAGCACGAGAGCACCCGTCGGAAGGTCCTCGTCTTTGCTCGATGACTTCTCGTCGTCGTCATCGTCGTCAGAATCCTTGGCTTCGTCGCTCTCGGCTTCGACCTCAACCTCGACGGCTACGACCGCAATGATTGCTTCTACGTCGATCTCTTCGACGTCCAAGGGGCCGTCATCTTCGGGCGCGACGCCGACCTCGTCGACGGGCTCGGTGGCCTTGCCACGCCGCGCTCGCGTCTTGGGTGCGGCCTTCTCTACATCGGGTGCTGGTGTCTTCGCAACGGGAGCCGCCTTCTTGGCAGCGGGTGCAGCCTTCTCCGCAGCGGGTGTGGCCTTCTCGACAACGGGTGCCGCGGCGGCGGCCGCTGCCTTT
>JANNCX010000273.1:0-10067 GCA_031387145.1 Salinibacterium sp. | reverse complement strand
CCGCGAAGTGTTGCGTCAATTTCGCGAGCAACCACGACCGGGTCGCGATCGAGACTGATCGTGGGGACTTCGAGAGCGGGCGCCATGGATCCATCCTTATGTTCGGTCGGAGCTTTAGGCTACTCGCGCGTCGCTAGAGCGTGATCGTGACTTTTCCGCGTGCCCGCCCGGTCTCGAGGTAACTCAATGCTTCGGGCAGTTGGGCGAGCGCGAACTGACGATCTATTACGGGCGTTATGGCGCCAGACTCGGACAGGTCGCGCAACAGCGTGAGGTCAGCGAGTTTGCGTGTCGCCAAGAATGTGCCAAGCGTCTGCTTTGTGAAGAGGGACTGAATTCTTGCGCCGATCGGCGCGAGAATCGGCCCGAGCCACTCGCCGCGTGGCGCTCCGCACAGCACGAGACGGCCGGTTGGCGAAAGTGCGCGACGGAGGTTTCTCAATGAGCGCCCGCCAACAAAGTCGAGGATCACGTCGTAGCGCTCGGCGGCACGCGTGAAGTCTGTCTTCGTGTAGTCGATTACGCTATTTGCGCCGATCGAACGCACCAACTCGAGATTCGGCGTGCTCGTGACCGCCGTGACATCCGCGCCGAAGTGCTTAGCGATCTGAACCGCGAAGGTTCCCACTCCCCCCGAAGCGCCGTTGATCAAGACTCGTTGGTCGGCCTGAACCTTGCCTTCATCGCGAACCGCTTGCAGCGCTGTGATCGCCGCGATGCCCATGGCCGCGGCGTGTTCGAAGCTCAGTCCTGCGGGTTTGTGCACGAGCCCGCGCTCGTTCGCTGCCACGAATTCGGCGAAGCATCGGATGCTCATCCCGAACACCTCGTCACCCGGTACAAATCGCGTGACTCGGTCACCCACGGCCACCACAACGCCGGCGAGGTCGTCCCCTAGCCCGGGCTCCTTGGGTCGGCGAAGACCAGCCATCAGCCGGACCACGTACGGCTTGCCTCGTACGTAGTGCCAGTCGAGCGGGTTGATCGATGACGCGACTACGCGCACGAGTATCTGATCGTCGGCGATCGTCGGCACGTCGACGTCTTCGAGAGTCAGAACGTCGGGCGATCCGTAGGTTCTGTAGCGAATTGCTTTCATCGAGCTCATTGCTTTCCTTACGGTGTACGTTTACGCTGTAAGTAAAGCCCGGCCATTGTGGAAAGTCAAGGAGATTTGTGACTCGACCGACAACGCCGCTCTCAAAGGCCAGGATCATTGGCGCCGCGATGGCTCTTGCAGACGTCGATGGCGTCGATGGCCTCAGCATGCGCAGGCTCGGCCAAGAACTCGGCGTCGAGGCGATGTCTCTTTACAACCACGTCGCGAACAAGAGTGAACTGCTCGATGAGATGGTCGACCGAGTCGCTAGCGAATATGCGCTACCGACGGCAGGAGCACACTGGAAAGACTCATTGCGCTCGAGCGCCATCGGTGCCCATAACGTCTTGCTCGCGCATCCGTGGGCGGCGTCGCTGACCTTTTCTCGCCCGAAAGTAGGTCTGGCGCGGCTCGGATTCGCCGAGGCAGTGCTCGGCTGCTTTCGCAATGCCGGGTTTTCGACCCAACTCGCCCACCACGCCCTGCACGCATATGACGGCCACATCGTTGGATTCACCCTTCAGTCCCTCGAACGATTCACGGTCGAGGGCCTCGGCCCGCTCATCGCATCCGTTGCGCGCGGTGAACGCTCCGAGCAATACCCATGGGTTACGGATTCGATCGCGAACTCAACGCACGACGAAGAACAAGAGTTCGCAATTGTGCTCGACCTGCTACTGGATGGCCTCGACCGACTGCGAAGCGCGCAAACCTAGCGGGCTCGTGGCTGCTAGTTCAGGCCTGCAACTCGAGCAACCGAAAATCCCCAGCCCCTGCGAGAATCCCTAACCCGCTAGATTTATGCGATGTCGAATGCATGGCCCCGTGGAATTAACGCGATCACGCTCTTTGTCGACGATCTGCCGGCGACAAAAGCGTTCTACCGGGAGGTCTTTGGGTTGCCCGTGCACTTCGAAGACGAAGTCTCAGCGGTCTTCGATTTCGGCTCCACCCTTATCAATTTGCTTGAGTCATCGGCCGCGATCGAGCTCATCGAACCAGCGGTGGTCGGCTCTTCAGACGCCGGCCCGCGGCTTCAACTGACAATCACGGTCGATGACGTGGATGCCACGTGCCGGCTGCTCGCCCAACGCGGGGTGTCGCTACTCAACGGCCCCATCGACCGCCCGTGGGGCATCCGCACGGCGAGTTTTGTCGACCCGGCAGGACACGTCTGGGAGATCGCTCACTAGCCGCTCAAGCCGAGTCGACGATCCCGACAAACCTGCTTCCGATTCCGTCGATCTCGGTTCGGGCTAGCCCCGCCGCGGGTTCGGGTAAATCGTCGGGCGAGTGGTGATCGCAACTGATGTACGTAAACGCGGGCCACCACTTCTTGGGTCGAGCGGACTCCGTGTCACCACAAACGTCGCACTTGAGCTGTACCCAGACGGGCTTAGCGCCCGTGCGGTTTGCGCGCGACTGCGCGAGCCACGGCGGCGGATTGCGATCGAGTTCTTCAAGTTCTTCGAGTGAGACGCGCTTATCAATACCGTGGCGCTGTGCCATCTCGAGGGGAATGTCGAGGCGCTGCGCAGCCACTCGTCGCGAAATCATTTAGTCGCGCGACTGCAGATACCTCGCGACGGCCGCGGGAACATATGGTGCGACGTCACCGCCAAGGCTCGCCACTTGCCGCACGAGAGAACTCGACACGTGCGCGTGAGCGGGGCTCGGCAACAGAAACACCGTCTCCACCCCCGCGAGATTGCGATTGACGATCGCCATGGGGGTTTCGTATGCGACATCCACTTGCGAGCGGATACCTTTGACCAAGACACTGGCGCCAACATCCGTGCAGTAATCGACCAAGAGCCCGACGCTCCAACTCGTCACGAGGATGTTCTCGGGAAGCCCCGCCTCGCGCACGGACTCCTGAATGAGTGCGACGCGTTGTGCGATGGGAAGCAGCGCAGCCTTCGTCGGATTGTGCACCACGAGAACGTGCAATTCGTCAAAGATTCCCGCTGCGCGCTCGATTACGTCGAGGTGCCCGAGAGTGACCGGGTCGAACGACCCAGGAACGACGGCGATCCTGTTCATGCTTTCACGATAGCCGGTTCGTGTTAACGATTCGTGACGAAAACCCGCGAATGTGCCTGACGCGCCCGCACCTACCGCGGTGCAACTGGGGCCCCAAGCGGAACGGCCAAGGAAGTGACCGTCCCGCGCTGGCCGCTATGACGCGCGTACAGTTATACCGCTTCCAAGGAAGTCAAATGCGGGGCTGTAAGTGATCGAATCAAGGGCACTGTCCGCTGGAATGTCGATGTACGAAACGCAGTCAATTGACAGCCCTGGGTTCAGCTCCGACAGAAAGAGGTCGTCCCCACACCCACTCGCGCTCGAATTGGCTTCATAGACTGCTGACCCGATTAGACCAGTAACTCGCCCGACCAGATGCTGACAGCCGCGTCGCTCCCGTTGAGCAGCGTGAACTTTACCTCGCAGAACTGCCCATTTGCAGTCTGCTCAAGAAATTGCGGCCCTGCAACTGCTATCCCGCAAGTGATCGAGGCGACAGTGAATGCGACACCGTCGTCATTCGTTACGGTGTCACCAATCGCCGCTTCTTCGTCGACTACGGGTTCCTCAGGGGCGCTACCGCCATCCGACACACTTGGAGCATCGGGCGTGTTGATCGCCTGATTGGCGCCCCCAACAATCGAAACCAGTGCGACGATGACCGCCACGATCCATCCGACTGTTGAAATGATGGGTGCCGCTGTGGCCCTGCCCTTCTTCGTGCCCTTCTTCGCCAGGGAGACAATCGAAAGGATCGCAGCCGGAAGGAGCAAAAGCCACGCTAGCCCGGCTGTCGCGGGAATCACGCCCAAGACAAAACCCGCAATGGCCAGGATCAGCGCGACAAGCGAAAGTGTGTTCTTGGTGGGAAGCGATGCAGCAGGCGCTTCCACAAGCTGCGGTGCAGCGGGGGTGTTGTCGGTCATTATTTGGTCCATTCATTCGAAGCGGACAGCTCCGCAACACAGGGCGCTGAAGATAAATCATGCTTCATGAATTGTGCCTGATTTATCAGGCCAAAAGTAAACCGCAATCGCGACAACGTTGTGTGCATGTCTGGCAAGGAGTCACTCGAAGGATGGGACGACTTCGCCCGTGAACTCGGCCTGAGAATGCAGCGTCGCCGCCTCCAATTGGCGCTTAGCCAAGAGCACGTTGCCTACGCCGCGGGCCTCACACGATCCCACTACCAGCAATTGGAGCGCGGTCACTCTGGCCCCGAGCGTCCAGCTAATCCCTCCCTCGGGACGCTTGTCTCACTTTGCGCTGCCCTCGACACGACGCTGAGTGACCTGCTCCCGCCGAACTATCTCGGCATATCGAAGCACCCCGGCGCGGCGTGATCGTTAGCTCGGGTTGCGAAACACCTTGTCGGTGAGAGCCTGAACGTCCCGGTCGAGGTTATCGATGCGCACGTTGACGGTGTCGAACCTTGCGCTCACGGCATCGAACCTGGCATCTACCGCATCAAATTGCGCATCAACAGCGTCGAAGCGTGCGTTCATCTCATTGCGAAGTCCGCCGATTTCACTTCGCATCTCGGTGCGCAGACCACTAATCTCGCTTCGCAGGCTACCCACCTGCACCGTGATCGTCCTCGTGGTTACCGTGAGCGTCGCGGTCAAGAATCCCAGCAGAATTCCCAACGCTGCCCAGACTTGCGGTTCCGTCAATTCGATCACCTCTTCAGTGTGCCCCTCGCGATATCGAAAACCTAGCGCCGCGCTCGGATGAATTCCGGCGACCAACAAGTTCTGGGGAGAACGACCGATACATGGTGGTGTCGCGGAGAAGGCCTAGCTCTTGGCGAGGAACGCTTCCGTTGTGTCGTCCAGTCGTCGCGCAATGGCCGCGCGAAGCGCCTCGTGGTTTTCGAGTTGCGGATCGTCGACGAGCACGCTCATGGCTAGCTCGCGTGCATCCGCTATGAGCTCGCCGTCTTTAGCGACTCGAAGCAGCCTCAAGCTCGATCGCCCGCCCGATTGCCCGCTCCCGAGCACGTCACCTTCTTGACGCAACTCGAGGTCGATGTTTGCGAGTTCGAATCCATCGAGAGTGGATGCCACGGCCTCAACCCTCTCGCGCGCGAGAGTCTCGGCCTCTGCCGACGTCACGAACAAGCAGATCCCGGGAACGCCCCCGCGCCCGATTCGCCCTCGCAATTGGTGGAGTTGGGACACCCCAAACCGATCCGCATCGAGCACGACCATCGCGGAAGCGTTGGGCACGTCGACCCCGACCTCGATGACAGTCGTCGCGACGAGCACATCGATCTCCCCCGCCGCGAACGCGCGCATGATGGCGTCTTTCTCGTCGCTCGCCATGCGTCCGTGGAGCGCTTCGATACGGCGGCCCGCGAGCTCGGGGTTGGCGGTGAGTTGCGCGAGTACTTCTGTAACGTTTGCGATCGAGCCCTCCGCGGGCGTGACTCCCGGCTCAGTGACGGTTGCGTCGATTGCGGCACAAACGACGAACGCCTGGCGGCCCTGAGCCAGTTCTTCTGCGACGCGCTGCCAGACGCGAGGCATCCACCCGGGCTTCTCGGCTAGCGGAACGACGTGACTCTCGATGGGTTGCCGACCCGAAGGAAGCTCCGCGATCGACGAAATGTCGAGGTCACCAAAGACCGTCATCGCAACGGTCCGGGGAATGGGCGTGGCGGTAAGCACGAGCACATGCGGAGGCTGGGCGCCCTTGAGGCGTAAGGCTTCGCGCTGGTCGACTCCAAACCGATGTTGCTCATCGACGACGACGAGCCCGAGATCGTAGAAGCCGACGTTGTCACTCAAGAGTGCGTGCGTTCCGACGACGATCGTCGCCGACCCCGAGACCGCGCCGAGCAACGCCTTCTTGCGTTCGGCCGTCGGCAGCTGGCCAGTGAGAAGAGTCGGTCGCAAGCGGGCCGCGAGATCAGGACCGAGCACCCTGACGATCGACCTCAAGTGTTGATGAGCGAGTACTTCGGTGGGGGCGAGCAACGCCGATTGGCCCCCGGATTGCGCGACCGCGAGCATCGCACGCAGCGCGACGAGAGTCTTGCCCGAACCAACCTCGCCTTGGACCAAACGGTTCATGGGCACGGGCGCCCCGAGGTCGGCCGTGATCTCGTGGCCGACAGCTACCTGATCTCCCGTGAGGGTGAACGGCAGCGTTGCGTCGAACCCCTCGAGGATCGCACCCCCCGCTCGAGCTGTAGCCGCGGTTTCGCGCAACTTTTGTCGTTGTTGCAAGAGTGCTGCCTGTAAAACGAACGCCTCTTGAAAGGCGAGCGCCTTGCGAGCGCCGCCCCAATCAGAATCGACGTTCGGGCGATGCACGAGCTCGAGCGCGCGTGAATACGACATGAGTTGTCGAGCCGAGCGCACATGCTCGGGCACGGGATCATCAAGTTGAGGCAAAGTGTCGAGCACGATCGCGATGGCTTTCTGCAATTGCCAGCTCGCAACCGTCGAGGTCGCGGGGTAAATCGGGATGGGCAGTTCGGCCCACGCTTTCGCCTGTGCGGGGTCGGCGTCTTCTTCGAAAAGTTCGTAGTCAGGATGCGCAAGCTGAAGCGTTCCGCGATAGTCGCCGACCTTGCCCGCGAAGATGCCACGCACGCCCGGTCGAAGCTCGTTCGCGCGCCACGCCTGATTAAAGAACGTGAGCTTGAGGATGCCCTTTCCATCGCTAATCGTCACCGCAAGAATCGACCCCTTGCGCGCTTGCATCGAGCGAGTGCGCACCTCGAGCACCTCGGCAACAATCGTGACGTTCTCGTCAAGCGGGAGGTGCGTGAGCGCCGTGAGTTCGCCGCGTCTCGCGTACCTCCGGGGATAGTGGCTGAGCAAGTCGCCCACCGTCGCCAACCCAAGGCTCTTCTCGAACGCGCCGGCGGTGCGGCCACCGAGCACTGCGCTGAGCTTCTGATCGAGGGGGGATGCCACGATTCGAGGGTACCCGTGACGACTGGCCGTCGTGCCGTGCCACTATTGCTAGACGCACGATACCGGGGGAGCCGAGTTGCACGACACGACAAAGAAACAAGCCGCGACTCGCGCACCAAGCCCGATCTTTCTGGGGATTCTTGCGGTAACGATCGGTTCCGGGTTCGCGCTCTTCTATCGGGTAGGCAACGAGGGCATCGTCGCTTTCGTCTTCGTGACTTTCGCGTGGATCGTCACGCTGTGTCTTCACGAGTTCGCCCACGCGTTTGTCGCGTATCGCAATGGAGACGAGTCCGTTCTCTACCGTGGATACCTCACGCTCGATCCGCTGCGCTACACGCACGTTGTATACAGCCTCGTTCTACCGATCGTGTTTCTCATCCTCGGTGGAATCGGGCTGCCGGGCGGCGCCGTATTCATTGACCGGTCCGCCTTGCGGTCACGTTTCGCGCACACCGCGGTGTCTGCGGCCGGACCTCTGACGAATGTCGCGGTCTCGCTGCTGCTCGCGATGGCCATCGCTTTTCGCACCGACAACCGCGGATTCTGGGCGGCACTTGCCTTCTTGCTGTTCTTGCAAGTTACGGCGGCCGTGCTCAACCTGCTTCCGATTCCCGGCCTCGACGGCTACGGCATTATCGAGCCGTATCTTCCACGATCGTGGGCCGCGCAAGCCGCGCAAATAGCACCGTTCGCCATAATTGGCCTCTTCGTGCTGTTGTGGATCCCGTCGATCAACCAGGCCTTCTTCAGCGCGATCGACGGCATAGTGGGTGCACTTGGCGTGCCCGGCCTCATGGTGGGGACGGGCTACAACCTCTACACATTCTGGACCGGCTAATCTCAAACTCGTGACTCGCATCATCGCCGGATTCGCCGGCTCCATCGCTCTCGCCGTGCCGTCGTCGGGCACGCGACCCACGAGCGACCGAGTGCGCGAAGCGATCTTCTCTGCGCTCGAAGCGCGAGATGCGATCGATGGGATGCGCGTGCTCGACCTCTACGCTGGCACGGGGGCCTTGGGCCTCGAAGCCGCCTCGCGAGGAGCCGCCCACGTCACGCTCGTCGACCGCACGATCACGTCGGCGAAAGTCAACGCGAGCCGAGTGCTAGGGCAAGCCCCGGCCGGCGCTCGACCGACAATCGAAACGACGGGGCAAGCTGTGCAACCGTTTTTGACCTCGGCACGAGCGTTTTGGGACCTCGTGTTCGTCGACCCACCGTATGAAATCGGCATGCCCGAGCTCGACGCAAACCTAGAAGCCCTCGTTGCACGGCTCTCGCCAGGAGCGGTAGTTGTGCTCGAGCGCGGGTCGCGGGGAGCCGAGCCGACATGGCCCGATGGGCTCGAGCTGGATCGCCGCAAAGACTACGGCGACACAGCGCTGTACTGGTTGAGCGCTTCCTAGATCCGGCCGTCCCAGTTGTCGAAGGGGTCCCACCCGCCGCGCTGAGTGAGAGGCTCGCCTGCAACGAGCACGCCCTGGCCCTCGACGACGAGACCGATCCGCCGGAAGCCGCCGGGAAGCTCCACGCCGGCCGGGAAAGTCGCGAGCAAGCAATGATCCTCTCCGCCAGCGAGAACGGGTTCGTGCTCACGCGCGATATCCAGAGCGACCCCACTCGCGAGCGCGATTCTGCTGGCGTCGAGCGCGAGCCCGTCGCTCACGTCGATCATCGAGGTGGCTCCGGCCAGGGCGGCGGCTTTGCCGTCCGCGATGGGCGGGTGCGGCCTGAGGTGGGCGGCAATCGCCACGGGATGCTCGAGCGCTAGAGCGGCGGCGGCTGCGGCATCCGGCTCCCCGTCAACGACCCCGCGCGCAAACAGCAACTCGAGACCCTTCGCGGACTCCCCCAGTTCACCCGAAACGGCAAGCACATCGCCCACGCGAGCCCCCGTTCGACGCACTGGCGCGCGCCCTTCGAGGTCGCCGAATGCCGTGACGGCAATCGTCAGCACGGTCGACGCTGAGAGGTCGCCGCCCACAACCCCACACCCGGGAGCCATCGCTTCGCAGCCGTCTCGTAAGCCCTCGGCGATCGCTTCGAGCAACTCGATCGGAGTGTCGGGTGGCGCGGCGATCGCGACGACGAGAGCCGTCGGCACTGCGCCCATCGCGGCGATGTCAGCCAGATTCGACGCGGCCGCCTTCCAACCAAGGTCGGTTCCGCTCGACCACGCTAGGCGAAAGTCGGGGCCGTGGATCATCATGTCCGTCGTGACGACGAAGCGCCCATCGGGGGCCGCGACGACCGCCGCGTCATCGCCAGGTCCGAGAATCTGGGCGGATGCCGCGGGCAGAAGCGGAAAGATCCGAGCGAGTACAGCGGTCTCCCCCAGCGAGCCGAGGGTCTCTGCGTGGGCCATGCTCACCACGGTACCGCTTCGGCCGGACCGTGCTGCCGCCCCAACCAATTCGGCGAGCCTCCAGTTGTGGTGACCTGTGGGCGCGAGAAGGCCGCCACAACTGGAGGGTCGACGGAAGGTACAACGCACTGCGCCGGTACCCTTGGAACAATGAAACTCGCCGCGCTACTGCCCCTCGCGATCCTCCTCACGGGTTGCTCGCAAACCGTCGCGCTCGAGCCCGCGGATGACGCGGCCAACCCCGTGTGCGCCGAAGTGAGCGTGCGCCTTCCCGAGACTGTTGACGCGAAGCCGATCCGCTTGACCAACGCTCAAGCGACGGGAGCGTGGGGCAACCCCGCGAGCATCATTTTGCGGTGCGGAGTGCCCGCGCCCGCCCCCACGGCGGAGTTGCCGTGTCTCACGGTCGAAGGCATTGATTGGCTTCGGGATGACGCGGGCGCCCCGAACTACGTTTTCACGACCTACGGTCGCGTTCCCGCGGTCGAGGTGATTGTCAATGGCGACTCGGTGTCAGGATTCGCGGCTCTCGTGGACCTCGCTCCAGCCGTCAGGATACTGCCCGTTGAGGGCGCTTGTATTACGCCCGAGTAGGGGGCCGGTTTCGGTAACCGACCCAGCGCAGCTGGGTCGGCGCTGGCGTCGCAGA
>JANNCX010000241.1:0-3204 GCA_031387145.1 Salinibacterium sp. | reverse complement strand
TGAGCGCGGATACCGCCTATCGGGCGGCGAAAAGCAGCGCATCGCGATCGCGCGGGTCATGCTGAAGGACCCCGCGGTGCTCATCCTCGACGAAGCCACGAGCGCGCTCGACTCGATCTCGGAGCGCGTCGTGCAGACGGCACTGGATGCCGCGTCGCGTGGCCGCACGACAATCGCCGTAGCCCACCGCCTCTCGACGATCATCGCGGCCGACGTCATCTTCGTCGTCGTGGCCGGACGCATCGTCGAGCGCGGCACCCACGCGGAGTTGCTCGCGGCCGGTGGGATGTATGCGGCGTTGTATGAGCGCGCTGGAGCTGAAGGAATCGTGTAGCGACTCTGCGACGCCAGCGCCGACCGAGCTGTGCTCGGGCGGTTACTACTGAAGCCGCGGGGCGGGTTGAGTAGCCGCAGGGTGCGTATCGAAACCTGCGCCGACGCCTGACCCCTGTCGCCACCCCCCTCACCGTGGCTAAAGTGAACCAAGCACAGCACAGTGACTGAGGAGCCCGATGTCCAACGCCGGATCGACGCCGCCACCCGCGGAGGGCACGATCGTGCTGCCGAGTGCGACGCTCAAGCCGGGACTGAGCATCCGCTCTGTGCTGCTCATCATGTTGCTTCTCGTGAGCGTTGCCTCGAGCGTTGTCGTTGGTCTCATCGGGTATGTCAACGGTCGTCAGTCGCTGCAGGATGCCGCCTTCAACAGTCTCATCGAGGTGCGGGATTCGCGCGCTCGCGAAGTCGGCAACCTGTTCGAGTCGATCCAAAACACGATGCTGCTTAATGCTCGCGGACAGAGCGTGCAGAGCGCGATGCAAGCGTTCACGACGGGGTTCGCTGAGCTCGCCGACGCGGAACTCACGCTCGAAGAGCAAACGACGCTCGAGACCTACTTCGCCGAGCAATTCGGCCCTCAACTTGCCGCGGTCACGGGCGAGACCGTCGACCCCGAAACGCTCGTTCCCACGAGCGCCGCGCAGAGATACGTGCAGCTTCATTACATCGCGCCCTATACGTCGTTCGAGCAGTCGATCGCCGTCGATGACGCGGGTGATGGCAGCGCGTGGTCGGCGTCGCACGCCGAGTTCCACGACTTCTTTCGGCGGATGACCGAGCTCTTCGAATACGAAGACGTGCTGCTCATCGACCCGAGTGGCAACGTCGTGTACACGGCATACAAAGGTGTGGATCTGGGCACCAACCTCGATTCAGGCCCCTTGCAGCGCACCAATCTCGCTGACGCGTTCGCAGAGGCCATGACGGGCAACGTCGCCGACACCGTCGTGCTCACGGACTTCGCGCCATACCCGCCCTCGCTCGGAGTGCCTGCGGCATGGGCGGTCACCCCCATCGCCGTCGACGGGGTGATCATCGGAGCAATGGCCGTCGAAATGCCCATCGACGCTATCAACGCCGTCATGACGGGCGGCGCCGACTGGGACACAAGCGGGCTTGGTGACTCAGGGGAGACGTACCTCGTCGGAGTCTCAGACTCGCTCATGCGCTCACCTTCGCGTGACCTCATCGAGAGCCCCGAGCTCTACGCCGAGCAAGCGATCGCGGCCGGCACAGCGCCGAACGTGGCCGATCAGATCGTCGCGACCGGTACGACTCTGCTGCTGCAACCCGTTCGAACGGATGCCGCGACATCCGCCGCCGCGGGCGTCAGCGGCACGATGATCTCGCTCGGCTACCTGGGAGGAGAGACGGTCGCTGCATCCGCTCCGCTCGATATCAAGGGGCTCGATTGGGTTATCGTGGCCGAGATCGATAGCGCCGAGGCCTTCGCGCCCGTGGATGAATTCACGCGCACTCTCGTGCTGTCTTCCGCCGTCATGGTGCTCATCGTGTCGATCGCGTCGCTGATTATCGCGGGGTGGATTGTGCGCCCGCTTCGCCGGCTCAGGGACGCCGCTCGCCGCATCGCCGCGGGCGAGGCCGATGTACAGGTCGACGCCGGCCGTAGCGACGAGCTCGCCGACGTGGGCGCCGCCTTCAACGACATGAGCCGCAGCCTGCAGGTCAAGGCTCAACTGCTCGCGGAGCAACAAGCCGAAAACGAACGCCTTCTGCTCTCACTCATGCCCGAAACGATGGTGCGCAAATACAAGGAGGGTGCCCGAACGATCGCGGTCGACCACCAAGAGGTCACGGTCATGTTCGGCGACATCATGGGGTTCGAGGCGTTTACTCGTGGCATGGCGTCTGAGCAAGCGCTCGAGCTGCTCAACGACATTCTTCGGGCTTTCGACGAGGCCGCCGATCGACTCGGGATCGAGCGCGTTCGCACGACGCGCTCGGGCTACTTGGCGAGTTGCGGACTTACTGTTCCTCGAGTCGACAATGCGCGCAGAATGGTCGACTTCTCGATCGAGCTGCAGCGTGTGCTTGAGCGGTTTGGTGGCAAGCACGGGGTCGAACTCAATCTGCGCGCGGGCCTCGACACGGGCGCTGTCACGAGTGGACTCGTCGGCGAGAGCCACATCGCTTACGACTTGTGGGGTGATGCCGTGGGCCTCGCGTTCCAGCTTCAGAATGACAACGCCGACTCGGGCATCTTCTTGACTCAAAGTGTTGTCGACCGCATGCCCGACACGGTGCACGTGCGCGAGTGGGGGTATGTCACGATCGCGTCGGGCAGTCAGCGCGTCTGGCGCATCGACCCTGACGATGTTCACGACGTATCTCACGTAACGGCCGTAGCTCGTGACTGAGTTCTGGACCCAGCCCTGGTTTTGGCCCGCGCTCGCGGTCGTCATCGGGCTGCCGATCAGCCTGCTCGTGCTCACCGAGGTGCATAGCACTCTCGAGCGCAAGGGCAACCGCGCCGCGCGAATCGTGCTTTTGCTGCGCAACTACGTCGTGCCCGTCGGGGCGCTCCTGATTCTCTTGAGCCAGTCGCGCTACGTCAACATCGACCTCACCTACACGCAGGTCACGGCGACGGTCTTCGGGTTCTTACTCATTCTCGTTTTGCTCAACACCCTTAACTTCGCGCTCTTCGCGACCGCGAAGAAGGGCAGCTGGCGCAGCAAGGTTCCGTCGATCTTCGTCGACATCGTCAGGGTTGTGCTCATTGTTGTGAGCCTCGCGATTCTCTTCTCGGTCGTATGGGGTGCAGACGTAGGCGGTGTGTTCACGGCGCTCGGCGTTGGCTCGATCGTCATCGGTTTGTCGCTACAAAATGCCGTGGGCTCGGTG
>JANNCX010000237.1:0-3526 GCA_031387145.1 Salinibacterium sp. | reverse complement strand
ACCGCAACCTCATGATCGATCTTCCGTTCACAATGAACGGCACGACGGCCGGCAACGAGTTGGCGGCAGCGCTTGGTGCCACGCCAGAAGTGGTCACCTACGACAGTGGCGATTGTTACCCTGCGGGCTCCAGCTTTCTTTGGGAGAACCTTGTGTTGCTCACGAGCGGCACAGCGGAGACAGCGGCTGGTCAGCTATTCGAGATTCAGGCATCGGGCGCGCAAACGAATGGAGGCATCTTTGTTTTTGGACCTCACAGCCTTGAGGTCGGTGCGTCCCTAGCCGAGGTGAACGCCGCTGTTCCCGGGGCAATTAGTGAATTCATTGAGGACGGATCCGGGGCAGTTGGGCTAGAGGCGTACACCGACGCGGACGGAATCATTAGTGGCGTCCGCGGTGGGATCTTAGGCGGGGCACTCCACACAATCACGGCCCCGACCGCCATCATCCCCACTTGCTAAGCAGCAAAAAAATCTTTAGCAAAGTGTCAACCTCTCCCGTGCGCGAGAACGTCGAAAGAATATGATCAAGAACATGAATACAACTCGTTCGACTGGTGCTTCACTGATCGCCGTCCTGAGCGTACTGGCGCTCAGCGCCTGTTTTCCTGGCACTCCCGCTCCCACACTCACTCCTGTCGCGCCTCCTTCAGAGTCGGCGGCGCCCGCGCCGGATGTGACCGAGGCGGCTCCCGCACCGGTTGTAGCGGCAAATGTCGTCATTTCGGCGACCAGCGTCACAGTCTTCGACGCTGGCGTAAACACCCTCGTGAGCGTGCCTTTCACGACTGACGGTGTGACCGCGGCGAATCAATTGACAGCTGCGCTTGGGGAAACTCCAACGGTGGCTGCGATCGCGGGCTCCGGCTGCCGACGGGCTGGATCGGAGTTCAAGTGGGGCGGATTGACTCTCATAAGTGCGGGCGCAATCACTATGGCACCAGGGGCTGTCTTCAGCGTAGTGACCGATGGTGCGACGACGGGCAGCGGAATCAACATCGAGACGACAAACGGCTGGCACGTGGGCGTACCCGTCGCTGACGTCATTGCGGCACTCCCGGGCGCTGTAATGGATGACAACGGGGCCGGGTGGATCAGAATCGCGCTCGAGAATTCGGGAGGCGCAGGGCCGGATGTGACGGGCGTGCTTGCCGTTTCCAAGGATGGGCCGATCATCAACATCTCGTCGCCTGTATATATCTTCGGAGACTGCTAAACCATAGATCAACTGACGTCGCGTGCGAGTGTCCTCGCACGCGACGTTAGTTGTTTCAGCGAAGATAGACCAATGACGGATACCGCCACCATCTCATCCGAAGAGAAACTCGCGACCTACCGGGCGCGGCGTGAACTTTCCGTGATTCAGCCCACGGGCAGCCTCGCGCTCGTCAACACGCAGTGGGTGGATTCCGAGCAGCCGATTTACGGCGTTCCTGGGCGATGGGCGCCCGCACCGCACGGCGGTCTCACGGTTGTGGCAGCGGCATCCGACAACATCGTGGTCGACGGAAAGCTCGTCGACGGTGAGGCGATCGTTCGCGCTAAAGATGACGCCGACCCGAGTTCAATCGTCTTCAGTGACACCGTCACGGGCTTCGTGATCGCCGGTGACGAGGGGTATGCGCTTCGCGTGTGGGACTCGAACTCGCCCGACATTCAAGATTTTGGCTCGATCGACGCATTCGACTACAACCCCGAGTGGGTCATTGAGGCACAATTCACCGAGAATCCCGCGGGTACGACCATGGGGTTCGAGCACCTCAAAGACAACGGCAAGACCAAGGAGCAAGTGATCCCTGGCGAGATTCGGTTCACGAAAGACGGTGTCGACTACAACCTCGCTGCCTTCAAAGCCGGCCGCGCGCTTCAACTCGTGTTCGCTGATGCAACGAGCGGGGTCGACACCTACAGTGTGGGCCGCTTCCTGTTTGTCGCGCCCAACGCCGACGGTTCAATCACTCTCGACTTCAACCTCGCGGTGCTCCCTCCGTGTGCATTCAGCTACAACTTCAATTGCCCTATGCCGCCCAAGCAAAACCGATTCGCGGTCGCGATCGAGGCGGGCGAGAAAAACGTGCTGAAGAAAGACGGCTCGCTGCTACACGAGTAGAGCCAGACCAGTGGTGATCGTTCTGCAGCGTCGCGCAGACATCGTGAGCGCAGTGATCGATTCGGCCGAGCCGCAAATCGTCGGCGATCTCGCGACCTTCGTCGCAACGCACGAGCGCAACAAGCCGCGTTGGGTGTGGGATGACACGGCCCGCTGGTATCCCGAGTTGCTCGCCGCGCGCGTGCGCGTCGAGCGCTGCTTCGATTTGCGCCTATGCCACACCATCCTGCGCAACTCGTCACTTACAGCGGACTCCTCCCTCGCGCGCGCCCCGCGCGGCGGCTGGGACGCGCCAGCACCCCTTGAGGTCCCCGTGCGCGAGTCGGGTGCGCTCTTCGACCTTGACGACGCCGCGCAATCGCCGACCGAGCTCGATGCGGTCTCTGAATTCGAGCTGCAGTCGAGCGCGGTTGCCGAGTCTGCGGAGCCCGGCCGAATCGGTCGGTTGCTCGCGGCGGAGTCGGCGGGAGCTCTGATCGCAACCGAAATGCAGTTCGCGGGTCTTCCGTGGCGCGAGGATGAACACGACGCGATTCTCTCGAGAATTCTCGGCCCGAGGCCGGCTGCGGGGGAGCGGCCCGAGTACATGCGGCGGTTGCTCATGGAGGTGCGCGAGGCGCTCGAGGCGCCCGAACTCAATCCCGATTCGCCCGCCGATCTGCTCAAAGCGCTCGGTCAGGTTGGACTTCAAGTGACGTCCACGCGCTCGTGGGAGCTCAAGCAACTGGAGCATCCCGCGATCGCTCCTCTGCTCGAATACAAGAAACTCTCGCGCCTGCTGTCGGCGAACGGCTGGCACTGGCTCGATACGTGGGTCGCCGACGGCCGATTTCGACCTGACTACGTGCCCGGCGGCGTCGTGACGGGTCGATGGGCGACGAGCGGGGGCGGCGCTCTTCAGTTGCCGAAGCAGATCCGAGGTGCAGTCGTTGCCGATGACGGGTGGATGCTCGTCGTTGCCGACGCGGCCCAACTCGAGCCGCGCATCCTTGCCGCCCTTGCTGGAGACAAGGGAATGGTCGCGGCTGGCGCCGCGGGGGACCTCTACGCGGGAATCGTCGCGAGCGGCGCCGTCGAGACGCGGGATCAGGCGAAAGTAGCGATGCTCGGCGCAATGTATGGCGCGACGACGGGCGAGAGTGGTCGGCTCATGCCGAGACTTGCGAAAGCGTATCCACTAGCGATCGGCATGGTCGAGGATGCCGCGCGCGCGGGCGAGCGTGGCGAGATCGTCACGACGCGCTTGGGCCGAAGCTCGCCGCCCGGACGTGGCCAGGCATACGACGAGTCGGCCTCAGCCGCCGAAGTGGCTCGCGCTCGCAACAGCGCGCGAGCGTGGGGACGGTTCACGCGCAATTTCATCGTGCACGGCTCTTGGGGAACAATCGCTCCAATGAATGAAGCTACCGCGGTATCT
>JANNCX010000212.1:0-8332 GCA_031387145.1 Salinibacterium sp. | reverse complement strand
AATCCTGCAAGGCACGTACGAGACGTTCGCCGCGGTGGCCGCCAAACGATTCAACGGCACGCTCGCCGGCACGATCACCCTCACGGCGGGCCTCGGCGGCATGGGTGGAGCCCAGCCGCTCGCGGTAACCATGAATGATGGTGTCGCGATTTGCATCGACGTTGATGCGTCCCGCATCGCGCGGCGCATCGACCACGCCTACCTCGATGTTCTCGCGAAATCCCCCCAGCACGCGCTCGAGCTTGCGTATGCGGCTCGGGATGCCCGCAAGCCGCTCTCTATCGGAGTGCTCGGCAACGCGGCATCCGTCGTTCCCGAATTACTGTCGATGGGCGCTGAAATCGACATCGTCACGGACCAGACGAGCGCGCACGACCCGCTAGCGTATTTGCCGCTCGGTGTCGAGTTCGACGATTGGGCTCACGAGCGAGAGAAAAAGGACTTTGCCCAGCGAGCGCGAGAGAGCATGGCCGTGCACGTCGAGGCGATGGTTGGATTCCAGTCGGCTGGCGCTGAGGTCTTCGACTACGGCAACAACATCCGCACGGAAGCAAAGGCCGCGGGCTACGCCGATGCGTTCGCTTTTCTCGGGTTCGTGCCCGCCTACATTCGTCCCCTCTTCGCCGAGGGCAAGGGCCCGTTCCGCTGGGCGGCGCTGAGCGGCGAAGCGAGTGACATCGCCAAGACCGACAAGGCCGTGCTCGAGCTCTTCCCCGAGAACGAGTCGCTGCAGCGCTGGATTCCGATGGCGCAGAAGCGAGTGCACTTCCAGGGCCTCCCGGCGCGCATTTGTTGGCTCGGTTACGGAGAACGCGACAAGGCAGGGCTCAAGTTCAACGACATGGTCGCGTCGGGCGAACTTGCAGCGCCCCTCGTGATTGGGCGCGATCACCTCGACTCTGGATCCGTCGCGAGCCCTTATCGCGAGACGGAAGCCATGAAAGACGGCTCGGACGCGATCGCCGACTGGCCCCTGCTCAACGCACTCGTCAACACGGCGTCGGGCGCGACATGGGTCTCGATTCACCACGGCGGCGGAGTCGGCATCGGTCGCTCGATCCACGCGGGTCAAGTGACGGTCGCAGATGGCACGGCGCTCGCGGCAGAGAAGATCGCGCGAGTGCTCACGAACGATCCGGGCATGGGCGTCATTCGGCATGTCGACGCGGGCTACGACGAGGCGATCGAGGTCGCAGATAGGCTCGGCGTCAGGATTCCGATGACGGAGGGTTGATGCTTCCCCACGATCCGCTGTGGCCGCGCGCGGGTGATTGGCCCGCGCCGGTTGACGGTGAGCGAGCGGATGTCGCGATCGTCGGTATCCCGACGCATCTGAGGTCACTCTCGCCGACGAACGCCCACCTCACACCCGCGGCCGTGCGCGAGGCACTGCGCCGCTACAGCACCGATAGCGAGCTTCGCGTCGTGGACTGCGGTGACGCACCCGACCCCGACACCGTCGACGCGACGGCTTTCGTCTCCGCGATCGACGCTCGAGTCGTCATCGCGCTCGGCGGCGACAATTCGGCTACCGTGCCCGTCGCACTCGGCCGCGGCGCGCTGGGTCTCGTTACGGTCGATGCGCACCACGACGTGCGCGACGGAGTGAGCAATGGCTCGCCCGTGCGCGAACTCATTGGTTCAGGGCTCTCGGGAGCCCATGCGGTGCAAATCGGCATCGAACCTTTTGCCAATTCCGCCGCGTACTCGGCGCGCGCCGCCGAACTCGGCATCACTGTCGTCACTCGAGCAGAACTGCGCTCGCGGTCGATCGCCGACCTGATGCGTGAAGCGATAGACCGCGCGAGCGGGGCAGGACCCGTGCACGTCGACCTCGACGTCGACGTGTGCGACCGCGCCGTCGCGCCGGGATGTCCCGCGTCGGTGCCGGGCGGAATCAGCGCGATCGAGCTGCGCGCCGCGGCACGCGCCGCCGGGGCACACCCAGCCGTGACATCCATCGACCTGACAGAAGTGGATGCCACGGCCGACGCCCCCGACGGGCGCACGGTTCGACTCGTCGCCTTGTGCGTGCTCGAGATCATCGCGGGGGTGGCCGAGCGGTGACGACCACCCTCATCGACAACATCGGACTCCTCGTGACGCACGACCAGGAACGGCCCGAACTGCCCGCAGCGGCGCTCCTGATCGACGACGGGATCGTCGTGTGGGCGGGCGAGGCCAGCGGTGCCCCCGCCGCTGATGAGCGGGTCGACGCAGAGGGTGGCTGCGTCATCCCGGGCTTCGTCGACAGCCACAGTCACCTGATGTTCGCTGGCGATCGGGCCGACGAGTTCGAGGCGCGCATGGCCGGCCGACGGTATGAGGCGGGCGGAATCCGTCGCACCGTGCGACTCACGCGCGACGCGACAGACGAACAGCTCGTCGACAACGCGAAGCGGCTCATCGCGGAGGCGCGTGCGCAAGGCACAACGACAATCGAGATCAAGAGCGGTTATGGGCTCACGGTGGCAGACGAGCTGCGGAGCGTTCGGCTCGCGTCGCAGCTCTCGAGCGAAGTCACGTTTCTCGGAGCACACGTCGTTCCCGAGGGCGCCGATCGCGACGACTATGTCGATCTCGTCGCGGGCGAAATGCTCGACGCGTGTGCGCCGTACGCGCGCTGGATCGACGTGTTTTGCGAGACGGGAGCCTTCTCGGTCGATGAGAGCCGGCGCATTTTGACCGCGGGAATCGCGAAAGGACTCGGTGCGCGGGTGCACGCCGGCCAGCTCGGTGAATCGGCGGGCGTACAACTCGCGGTCGAGCTCGGGGCCGCGAGCGTCGATCACTGCACGTTCTTGTCCGACGCCGACGTCGATGCTCTCGGCGCGAGCAATACGGTCGCGACTCTGCTTCCCGGAGTCGAGTTTTCGACGCGTCAACCCTGGCCGGATGCCCGTCGCCTCCTCGACGCGGGTGCAACCGTCGCGCTCGCGTGTGATTGCAATCCGGGCTCGAGCTACACGACCTCGATGCCCTTGTGCATCGCGCTCGCCGTTCGTGACATGGGGATGACCCCCGCCGAAGCCCTACGAGCGGCAACGCTCGGTGGGGCCTCCGCTCTGCGCCGCACCGACATCGGAAGACTCACGCCGGGATCGCGCGCTCACGCCGTGCTGCTCAATGCACCGACGTACGTGCACCTCGCCTACCGCCCCGGGGTGCCGCTCGTTCGTCGCGTGTGGGGCGACTAGGCTTCCCGCATGCTTCGAGTCATCTTTGTGTTGCTCTTCGAGCTTGTCTTGTCCGTGGTATTTGCGCTCGCGTTCGCTGGCGTCTTTTTGTGGTGGCAAGGCGCCTCGATTCCGCAGGCCTTCACAGTGGATGCCCCGCACCTCATCCTCGTCTTCATGGACATCGGCATCGCGGCGTTCGCGATCTTGCTCATCGTCGGGGGCATCCGCCGGCGCGGTTTGGGCTGGAGCATTGGGGGAACGTTTCTCGCCGCCCTCATCGGCGCAATCGTCAATCTCGTGTGGATCGCAATCCTTTCCGCGGGCGCGGGCGCAGTAGACCCAGCGGCGATGACTCTTGGTGTTCAGGCGGGCGTAATCTTCGTGATCGCGGCCACGATCGCGACGATCGGCGTGCGCCGTATCATCCGAATTCCGTCGCGAAAGGCGCCTGAGACATCGCAAGCGAGCGCGGCGCCTTAAGGCGCGACACGCCCGGGTTGCAGCAATTGCCCGGGTGTGGCAAACTCTTCTAGTTCAACACTTCCGTGCTACGGCGCGTGAATCACTTCCAGGCAGTGCATAGTCCGGCGCAGAAGCGCTCGAGGCTAGGCCGCGGGAAGCAGAACCAAGATTCATCAACTCCCACACCGGGCAATGGTGTGTGCGGCGTGCCGCCCACACTCAACTCAGTGCTGAGCGTTGAGTAACGACCTAATTTGACAGATAAACAGTGGTGCGAAAGCAGAAGTGCTGAGCATGCCGGGTTCGCTTCTTTGGACGCGGGCGCCGTACTGCGAAGTCCTTGAGTACTAAAGAAAGAGAGTGAAGTCATGGCGGGACAAAAGATCCGCATTCGACTGAAGTCGTACGACCACGAGGTCATCGACTCTTCGGCGCGCAAGATCGTCGACACGGTGACCCGCGCGGGCGCCACGGTTGTTGGCCCGGTGCCGCTTCCGACCGAGAAAAACATCATCGCGGTGATTCGCTCTCCTCATAAGTACAAGGACAGCCGCGAGCACTTCGAAAAGCGCACCCACAAGCGGCTCATCGACATCATCGATCCGACGCCTAAGGCTGTCGACTCGCTCATGCGACTTGACCTGCCTGCAGACGTCAACATCGAGATCAAGCTCTAGGGCTGAGGAAGAACCATGTCTAACTACAAGTCGACCAAGGGTCTACTGGGCAAGAAGCTCGGCATGACGCAGGTCTGGGATGCGAACAACAAGCTCGTTCCCGTGACCGTCGTCGAGATCACGCCCAACGTCGTGACGCAATTGCGCACGCAAGAGATCGACGGCTACACGGCCGTGCAGATCGCGTACGGCCAGATCGACCCCCGCAAGGTCACCAAGCCCCTCACGGGCCACTTCGACAAGGCCGGCGTCACGCCGCGCCGTCACTTGACTGAGCTGCGCACGAGTGACACGTCTGGCTACAGCCTCGGTCAAGAGCTGACTGTCGACATCTTCGAGCCCGGCAAGAAGGTCGACGTCGTCGGCACGAGCAAGGGCAAGGGATTCGCCGGTGTCATGAAGCGCCACAACTTCAAGGGTGTGTCGTCGAGCCACGGTTCGCACCGGAACCACCGCAAGCCCGGCTCGATCGGTGCATCCTCGACCCCCAGCCGCGTCTTCAAGGGCATGCGCATGGCGGGCCGTATGGGTGGCGACCGCGTCACCGTGCTCAACCTGACCGTCCACTCGGTCGACCTCGAGAAGGGCATCCTTCTCGTAAAGGGCGCGGTTCCCGGAGCTCGTGGTCGCATCGTTTTCGTTCGCAATGCAGTGAAGGGGGCCTAGTCGAATGGCTACCTCAATTGACGTAATCGACGCCAAGGGCAACAAGGTCGACTCAGTCGATCTTCCCGCCGAGGTGTTCGACGTGCAGACCAACGTTCCGCTCATTCACCAAGTAGTCGTAGCTCAGCGCGCGGCAGCTCGACAGGGCACGCACAACACGCTGCGTCGCGGTGAAGTCTCCGGAGCCGGCCGCAAGCCGTTCAAGCAGAAGGGAACCGGTCGCGCTCGTCAGGGCTCGATTCGCGCTCCTCAAATGCGCGGTGGTGGAATCGTTCACGGACCCCACCCGCGTGACTACTCGCAGCGCACCCCCAAGAAGATGATTGCGGCCGCACTTCGCGGAGCATTGTCTGACCGCGCGCGCGGCGAGCGTCTTCACGTCATCAACTCCCTCTCGGTAGGCGACTTGCCTTCGACGAAGGCGGTTGCTGCGCTGTTGTCAACGATTGCTCCGAGCAAGAACGTGCTCATCGTTCTGCAGCGTGAAGACGAGGTGAGCTACAAGAGCGTTCGCAACATCCAGACCGTTCACGTACTGCCGTTTGATCAGCTCAACGCCTACGACGTTCTCGTGAGCGATGACATCGTCTTCACGAAGGGCGCGTTCGACGCGTTCGTGGCCTGGAACACCAAGACCGGTTCAAGCAAGGAAGAGGTCAGCGCATGAGCGCCGCCACGTACAAGGACCCTCGCGACATCATCATCGCCCCGGTCGTATCGGAGAAGAGCTACAGCCTCATCGACGATGGCAAGTACACGTTCGTTGTTGACCCTCGTGCCAACAAGACCGAGATCAAGCTCGCTATCGAGAAGATCTTCGACGTCAAGGTTGGCTCGGTCAACACCCTGAACCGCACGGGCAAGACTCGTCGCACCAAGTTCGGACTCGGAAAGCGCAAGGACACGAAGCGTGCAATCGTCACGCTCAAGTCCGGTTCCATCGACATCTTCACGGCTGTCGGCTAGGGACTAGGGAGAGAAAACAATGGCTATTCGTAAGTACAAGCCCACGACTCCTGGTCGTCGCGGTTCCTCGGTTGCAGACTTTGCCGAGATCACGCGCTCGACCCCGGAGAAGTCGCTTCTTCGCCCGCTGCCCAAGACCGGTGGCCGTAACAACGCCGGTCGCATCACGACTCGTCACATCGGTGGTGGCCACAAGCGCCAGTACCGCGTGATCGACTTCAAGCGCAACGACAAAGATGGAATCAACGCTCGCGTTGCCGAAATTGAGTACGACCCCAACCGCACGGCGCGCATTGCGCTGCTGCACTTCGTTGATGGAACGAAGCGATACATCGTCGCTCCGAACAAGCTCAACCAGGGCGACATCATCGAGTCGGGTCCCTCGGCCGACATCAAGCCGGGCAACAACTTGCCGCTGCGTAACATCCCCGTCGGTACCGTCATTCACATGATCGAGCTGCGACCGGGCGGCGGTGCCAAGATGGCACGCTCGGCCGGTGCATCCGTTCGCCTTGTCGCTAAAGACGGCCCCTACGCCCAGTTGCGCTTGCCTTCGGGTGAAATCCGCAACGTGGATGTTCGTTGCCGCGCCACGATCGGCGAGGTCGGTAATGCCGAGCAGTCGAACATCAACTGGGGTAAGGCCGGCCGTATGCGCTGGAAGGGCGTTCGCCCGACCGTTCGTGGTGTCGCCATGAACCCCGTCGATCACCCCCACGGTGGTGGAGAAGGTAAGACGTCCGGTGGACGTCACCCCGTCTCTCCTTGGGGCCAGAAGGAAGGTCGCACGCGTAAGCGCAACCTTCCGAGCGACAAGCTCATCGTTCGCCGCCGCAATGTCGGCAAGAAGCGCAAGTAGGAGAGTCAGAAGATGCCACGCAGTCTGAAGAAGGGCCCCTTCGTCGACGACCACCTCCTACAAAAGGTTGTCAAGGCGAACGAAGCCGGTAACAAGAACGTGATCAAGACCTGGTCGCGCCGATCGATGATCATCCCAGTAATGCTGGGTCACACCATCGCGGTGCACGACGGTCGCAAGCACATCCCGGTGTTCATCACCGAGACCATGGTGGGCCATAAACTCGGCGAGTTTTCGCCCACCCGCACCTTCCGTGGACACGAGAAGGACGACAAGAAGGGGCGTCGCCGCTAATGGTTGAATCCATCGCTCGCGTGAAGCACATTCGCGTCACTGCCACCAAAGCTCGTCGAGTTGTTAACTTGATCCGCGGCAAGCAGGCACATGAAGCACTGGCAATTTTGAAGTTCGCACCGCAAGGCGCGAGCGAGCCCGTGTACAAGCTCGTTGCGTCCGCAATTGCGAACGCTCGCGTGAAGGCTGATGCCGAGAACAGCTACCTCGACGAACAAGACTTGTTCGTTTCGGCAGCCTTTGTCGACGAGGGAACGACCTTGAAGCGGTTCCAACCGCGTGCTCAAGGACGGGCCTTCCAGATTCTCAAGCGCACGAGCCACATCACGATCGTGCTGGCCACGCCGGCTGAAGCCGATGTTGTCAAGGCCTCCAAGAAGGCAGGGAAGAAGTAATGGGACAGAAGGTAAACCCCTACGGTTTCCGTCTGGGAATCACGACCGACCACGTGTCGCGTTGGTTCTCAGACAGCACCAAGGCAGGTCAGCGTTATAGCGACTACGTCGCCGAGGACATCAAGATCCGCAACTTGCTCAAGACGAGCCTCGATCGTGCGGGCGTTGCTCGCATCGAGATCGAGCGCACTCGTGACCGTGTTCGCGTCGACATTCACACCGCCCGCCCGGGCATCGTGATTGGCCGTCGTGGAGCGGAGGCCGAGCGCATCCGTGCCGACCTCGAGAAGCTCTCGGGCAAGCAGATTCAGCTCAACATCCTTGAGGTCAAGAACCCCGAAGCCGAAGCGCAACTCGTCGCCCAGGGAATCGCCGAGCAGCTTTCTGCTCGCGTCGCTTTCCGTCGCGCGATGCGCAAGGGCCTCCAAGGCGCTCAGCGCGTTGGTTCGGTCAAGGGTGTTCGTATCCAGGTCTCGGGTCGCCTCGGCGGCGCCGAGATGAGCCGGAGCGAGTTCTACCGTGAGGGTCGCGTTCCACTGCACACCTTGCGCGCCAACATCGACTATGGCTTCTACGAGGCAAAGACGACGTTCGGCCGCATTGGCGTGAAGGTCTGGATCTACAAGGGTGACATCACCAACAAAGAGCTCGCTCGCGAGCAGGCCACCCAGAAGTCAACCCGACCGGAACGACGCGATGACCGTGGCGGCGAACGCCGCGACAGCGCACCGCGCCGCACGGCTGCCCCCAAGGCAGACGCACCGGTCGCTGCAGGAGTTGAGGCATAACAATGTTGATTCCACGTAAGGTCAAGCACCGCAAGCAGCACCACCC
>JANNCX010000129.1:0-6276 GCA_031387145.1 Salinibacterium sp. | reverse complement strand
CCCGCGGCGCTCGAGCGACTCGAGACGACGCTCGCACTCGTCGAAGGGTGGGTCGACGTCGTGACGGCGCAAGCGACGACCCGCCTGCCGTCGAGCAGTGCAATCGCAGAGACGGTTCGTCGCAGACGCGCATCCGGGGGTCCTGCCGAATCCGCCTTTGCGACGCTCGTGGGACTCGAACTGCGACCACGACGATTGCGTGAAGCGGCCGCGATGTGGCAGCAATTGACGGATGCCGTCGGCAACGATGCGCGAGACGAACTGTGGTCTCATCCAGACTTGGTTCCCCTTGCCTCCGACATCGACGACCCGAGCGCACTGATCGCTCGAATCACGAAGGGCGACCCCGCGCCCGACGACATCGATCAAGCAATAGCGGACTTGCTCAACGACGACTCGAGCGATCGCCCGCACGAAGAGTAGGTCGCCTGTGGATCATTCGCTCGCGTCGGACGCGGATCGACCACTATGGCCGCATGATCCTCAAGCTCGATCCCCGCTGGCCACTCGTGTGGCGCACGCCGTTTAGCGTTCAGCTGGGAATCGACCCGCCTCGCGTGCGCCTCGACGATGTTTCTGAGCAGCAAGAGCGCATGCTCTCGGCGCTCGCGGTTGGCGTGAGCGAGCCGGGGTTATCGCTCCTCGCAAGCGGCAACATCGGCGCTCGGGATGCGCTTCTCGACGCCCTCGCGCCCGTGCTGCTTCGCGAGCGCGCGCCCACGGCACCCAGGACGGTTGCCGTGTGCGGATCTGGCGAGCTCGCGAGCGCCGTGACGCGCCTCATGGCGGACGCGGGAGTTGGTGTGGTCGCCGCAGCGACGCCGGACGCCCTTCGCGGCGCGACTCCACAACTCGCGATCGTCGTTGCGCACTTCGTGTTTCACCCCGACATGCACTCCGAGTGGCTACGGCGCGACGTTCCACACCTACCCGTCGTTTTTAGTGACGCTGGCGTGACAATCGGTCCCGTCGTCGAACCGGGCAGCGGACCGTGCCTCTTGTGCCTCGAACTGCATCGACGCGATGAAGACGAGGCGTGGCCGGCGATCGCTACACAGCTTCTCGGCCGCCGCAGCGGCGCGGAGTCCGCGCTGCTCGCGCTCGACGGCGCGGTCGCGGTGGCCCGGCTTGCCCTCGAGCGACTCGACCGCGGGCAAGCCGGGGAGGCGACATCCACTCGCATCGATGCCGCAACGGGCGATAAGACCTATCGGCGTAGTCACGCTCACCCACAATGTGGATGCCACGGAATCGCTCACCTCGTGAGCTCAGAGTCAGCCGCTAGCGCAGATCGGCCAAGAACCGACTGGGCTGCCGACGCCCGCCGCGCCCCTGGACGGCGGTAGCAGACCACGACAGCGCGAGCTTTCGCCGCGCGCGCGTTATGCCGACGTAGAGCAACCTTCGCTCCTCGTCTATCGCCGCGGCGTCTTTCGCATACGTGATCGGGACGAGCCCTTCCGCAATGCCCGCGAGATAGACCGAGTCCCACTCGAGGCCCTTCGCGGAGTGCAATGTCGCGAGGGTTACCGCGGCCATCGTCGGTTCGTGTTGGCCCGCTTGCCGCTCAAACAGTTCATCGACGAATTGGCGCAAAGTCGTGCCTGCGGGAGCCTCCTCGGCGATCGACATCAGTGCGTTGAGTGACTCCCACCGTTCACGCACCGCGCCCCGAATCTCGGGCGCGTCTTGCGCCCACCCGATGGATCGCAAGACATCGCTCACAGTCTTGAAGAGCGGCTCGACCGACGTGGTGACGGTCGCACCCCTCAAGAGCATGAGCGCTTCCTTCACTTCGCGCTGATCGAAGAAGCGCGTCGCGCCGCGCACGACGCTCGGCACGCCCGCGTCACTCAGGGCCGTCTGCAGCGCTTGCGCCTGCACGTTGATTCGATACAGAATCGCGATCGACTCGGGGCGCACCCCCGTCGCAATCTCGGCGGCAACCGCCGCGGCAATCGATCGCGCCTCTGCAGAGTCGGTGTCATGCGCCGTGACGACGGGCGTTGGACCCGTGTGCTCCGAAGCGGGCTGCAGGGTGAGCGCACCCGGGCGACCGCGCATGAGGCGGTTCGCGGCGTCGATGATCGGTGCACTCGATCGGTAATTTTGTTCGAGGCGAACGACGACCGCATCGTCATGTTCGGCGCCGAACGAGAGCAAGTAGTCAGGACTCGCTCCCGCAAACGAGTAGATCGTCTGACTCGCATCGCCGACAACACACACGTCATTGCGCGGTCCGAGCCACAATTGAAGAAGGTCGTGCTGAAGCGGCGAGACATCTTGGTACTCGTCGACGACGAAGAAGCGAAACTGCTCGTGAACTTGAGCCGCGACGCGAGGTTCGGTTTCGACCATACCCGCGGCCGCGAGCAGAACGTCTTCGAAGTCGAGTTGGCGACGCTCGTCTTTGAGCCGCTCGTACGAGTGCTGCAGGTCGACCATGCCGTCGATCGTGAGTGCTTGCGGCAGAGGGCGGCCCTTCGCCGCATACTGGTCGATCGTCAAGCGGGAGGTCTTGCGCCACTCGACTTCGGCCGCGGCATCCCGCAACGTCGCAGTGTCGAGCTTGAGCCTCAACGAGTCGGCAGCGTGAGCGAGCAATCGGGCCTTGCTATCGATCAAACGCGGCATCGTGCCGCCGATCACTTGAGGCCAAAAGAAGTTCAATTGCGAGAGAGCGGATGCATGAAACGTGCGCGCCGCGACGCCTCCGGCGCCGAGCGCTCGCAGCCTCGACCGAAGCTCTCCAGCGGCTCGCGCGGTGAACGTCAGCGCCATGACGCGCCCTGGCGGGTAGACCCCCGTCGCTACTCCGTACGCGATGCGGTGCGTGATCGCTCGCGTCTTGCCCGTTCCGGCTCCCGCGAGCAAGCACACGGGCCCGAGCAGGGTCTCGGCCGCGATGCGCTGTTGCTCATCGAGGCCCGCGAGCAGCGTTTCGGCCGTCACCTTTGGCCATCATCGATGGGTTCGCCATACCAGTGCTCGACGATCGAGCGCGCAATCGACGTTGGTCCGGGTAGGCGAATCTCGCCGAGTGCAGCGGCGAGTTCGGCTCGAGTGAACCAGCGAAGATCGAGAATCTCGGTGCCGTCGGGGGTAGCGACACCCGTGAATCCCGGCTCGACTCGAGCGCTGAATCCGAGCATGAGCGACGCGGGGAACGGCCACGGCTGGCTGCCGAGATAGACGGGGTCGACGACTCGGATGCCCGACTCCTCGAACACCTCACGCTGAACCGCAGACTCGAGGGATTCGCCGGGTTCGACGAACCCAGCGAGCAACGAGTACCGGTTGCTCTCCCACAGAGCGTTCGACCCGAGCAGGAGACGGTCGTCGTCATCGACGACGCCTACGATCACTGCGGGGTCGGTTCGCGGAAAGATCTGCCCGCCCGAGACGGGATCGCGGCGAACCCACCCGCCCTTCTCCGACACCGTGGCCTCACCCGTGCGCGGCGAGATCAAGTGCGACGAGTGCCAATTGAGAATCGCGAGAGCTTGAGTGAGCAAGCCAGCGTCACGGTCGCTCAAGTGATTGCCGATCTGCCGCAAATTAGCCCACTCCGCCTCGGCGAGGTGTGCGGCATCCGATAGTTCGATCGCCACGATGGGCGTGCCAACCGGCTCGGGACTCGTCGTCGATGTCGAGCGGCCGAGAAAGACCCTGAGCCCACTGTTTGGCACTGCATCGATCGGCAATAATGCGAGCGTGTTGGGGCCAGACAAGAGCGCTGCGCCTTGAAAAATCGGGAGCACGCGCGTCGTCGGATCTGCCCACAGAACGTCGAAGAGATCCTCTTGCTCACGCCCAAGGTGGTCGCGATCGAGCTCAAATCGCGACAAAGGCAGTCGGTTGGTGAAGGACTGCGGCATGACTGCTACCCCGTCGGAAGTGCGTGGCGTACGGCGAATGAGTGGGATGACCGACCTACCCTGTGAATATGGCCCGATCCCATCTCACTCTAGCCGCGCTCGCGACCTCCGCTGTAGCGGGTCTCGATGTCGCAGCTGCGTCGAGTTTCGGCAGCAGCACTGGTAGCGATTTCGACGCCGCACTCATCACAGGTCGCGACGGACGGCACTGGATCATTCGCGTTCCGCGCAACGCTCGTGCCGAGGCGGAGCAGTCCGCCGACCTCGTCGCATTACGTGCCTTGAGCACCGGCGTGCGCTCCCGCTTGCCCTTCGCTGTGTCGGCGTATGCGGGCCAGGTTGCCGTGGCTGGCACGCGCGCAATCGTGTACGAGTTTGTCTACGGCAACAAGGTAGCGCTCGGCTCGTATGATGCGGGACCGGATTCGCTCGCGGCATCCGTTGGTCACGCGATCGCGTCGATTCACGGGCTCCCGACGAGTTTCATAGCGGATGCCGGACTCCCGGTCATGACCGCGAGCGAGAGCTTGCGATCGTGCGTCACGATCATGGATCGCGCGGCGGCGACGGGATTGCTCCCCGCGACGCTCGTGGGCCGCTGGGAACGTGCGGCGGAAGACACCAAGCTGTGGCAGTTCCAACCGTGCGTCATCAACGGCTCGCTCAGCGCCGATTCCTTTCTGTCGGTCGACGGCGCCGTCACGGGGGTGCTCGGCTGGCACGATGTGCGCGTGGGCGATCCAGCGCGCGATGTCCAGTGGATGCTCGGCTCCCCCACCCCGGCCGTAATCGACAGCGCATTCGATGCATACGCGCACGCTCGCGGCGCCACCGACCGTCAGCTCAAGCAGCGCGCTGTGCTGTATTCCGAGCTTGAGGTCGCCAAGTGGCTCTTGCACGGAACGGATACGCGCAGCACGGAGATCGTCGATGATGCTGTCGAGATGCTCACGGCTCTCGCCGACAACATCAGAAACGACGTCATGAATCCGATCGGCGCGCAGACGATGCCGACGATGGCGATCGATGAAGTCGAAGCCTTCCTCGCGCGATCGCAGCGCACGGGTTAGCTATCGCGCTAGCGCCCCGCGCCACCGCTCGAGCAATTCGGCTTCGCTGAAGATGTGCTCGGGCCGCACGACGCGGTTTGAGGCAACGTAGTAGAAGACCGCGTCGATTCGATTCGCGTCGATGCCGCGCCACTTCGCATAGGCGAGGCGGTATAGCGCGAGTTGGAGCTGCTTCTCTTCAAGGTCGGCGGCGTCTTTCGGAGCCTTACCCGTCTTCCAATCGACGACCTCGAATCGGTCGCCTTCGAGCGGGTATACGGCGTCAATCTTGCAAATCACGATGCGTCCGTCGAAGGGCACGTGGATCTCTCGCTCGACCTCGACGGGTTTACGGCTCGCCCACGGGCTCGCTTCGAAAACGGCCTTGAGCGCCGCTAGATCGATGTCGGTCGCGTCGTCGCCGCGATCGAGTTCGGTCGCGGTCGCGTCGAGTTCCTCGGCATCCCCGCCGACGCCATAGCGATTTTCGACCCACGAGTGAAAGAGCGTGCCGAGTTGCGTCGCCCGATACGGCTTCTCGGGCATGGGTCGGCGCAGCGCGGAGGCGACAGAGCTCGGATCGCTCAGGAAGTCTTTGAAGCGGGATGCGGGGATGCGCGTGGGCAGTGGCACGGTGGATCCCGCAGTCAGGCGCCGCTCGCGCTCTTCGAGAAGCAGCTCGACCTCTTGTTGCCACGGGCCGGTGATCGAAGCATCCGCTGACCGCACGGCTTCTGCCGCGCGCTCGACTGTCTCGCGTCGGTCGCCGAGCGGGTCGAGGGGCCACGTGATCATGGCAACCTCGTCGCTCTGCGGATTCTCGAGAGATGCGGGGGCCAGCGGTAGCTCATCGATCACACCCGCGGCAGCGAGCTCGCGCAAGAACGTGCTCGGCACGCGCGGCTTTTGCGTTGCACCCCAGAACGAACCGCTCAACAGCAATGAGTGTCGCGCGCGGGTCACGGCGACGTAAGCGAGTCGACGCTCCTCCGCGCCCTCGTGGTCGCGAACGGCTTGCTCGAAAGAAGTGGCCTCCTGGGCAAACTGCTTTCGCGTCTCGACCGTCGCCCACGCGAAGTGCGGGAGGTCGAGAGCGTCGCCTCGAAATTCCCACGGCAATTGGCCGTAGCGCATCCACCCTTTCGCGCCCCGCGTCGGGGCGGGGAGCTCGTCGTGGACGAGCCGGGGAATGGCGACAACGTCCCACTCGAGACCCTTGGCTCCGTGGATCGTGAGCACTTGCACCGCGCCCTTAACGGGAGCCTCGGAGCGTGGCGACAGATCTTCGCGCTTCTCCGCTTCTCGCAACCATGCGAGAAACCCGCCGAGGCTCGCAACGTCGTCGACGG
>JANNCX010000124.1:0-1854 GCA_031387145.1 Salinibacterium sp. | reverse complement strand
GCAGCGAAAGTGAACTACTACGTCATCGCGAGCCCTGCTGGCGCGTACTTCCACGGGGGAGTCGCACCACTCACGATTTGGTTGTCGACGCAATACTCGCGCGCGGGCAAGGGTGGAACTGGAGCAGCGAAGACGGGCGGCAACTACGCCTCGAGCCTCATCGCGCAGCAAGAGGCGTACGACCACGGGTGTGCGCAAGTGCTCTTCCTTGATTCCGAAGAGGGCAAGTACCTCGAGGAGCTCGGCGGCATGAACGTCGTGCTCGTCTTCAAGGACGGCACTCTCGTGACTCCCAAGTCCGACTCGATCCTGAGCGGCATTACGCGCGACTCTGTCTTGCAGCTCGCGCGTGACCGCGGGCTCAAGGTCGAAGAGCGCCGCATCACTATCGACGAGTGGCGCGAGGGTGCCGCATCCGGCGACATCGTTGAAGCGTTTGCGTGCGGCACGGCCGCGGTCATCACGCCCATCGGTCTCATCAAGGCCGAGGGCTTCACGATCGGTTCAGAAGACGCGCCTGCCGGCGAACTTACGATGTCGCTGCGCGAGGAACTCACCGACATCCAATACGGTCGCAGGCCCGACCCACACGGCTGGATGATGCGGCTGGACGCATAGAGGATTTCGCACGCACGCACGGGCGGCGCGCACGCGCTGATAGGCTCCGGTGACCACTTTTGTGTCTCGCTTGAGCCCTAAGGAGCTCCGTGTCCGTTCCGTTTAGGCGAGTTTCTGCCATGACCCTCGTGGTCGGGCTCGGTGCAGCACTCGCGGTTGTCGGCATTGTGGCGCCCGCGTCGGCTGCGACGCTCACGGTTACCTCTTCGGCAGACTCAGGCGCCGGAAGCCTTCGCGAGGTTATTGCGGGGTCGTCCCCGAATGACACCATCACATTTACGCCCGCCCTTACGACTATCGCGCTCGACTCATCGATTGTGCTCTCGTGGGGACTGACAATCGAAGGTCCCGGTGCAGACTCCCTAACGATCACCCGCGGCAGCAGTAACGACTTCGATCAGTTCTCCTTCGAGCCGAATATCGCAGATCAGGATTTGACGATCTCGGGGATGACGATCGAAGGCATTTTTGGCGGAACTGGCCGAGCCGTGAGCGTCACGGGGGGCCTCGGTCTTCCTCGAAACGTGACCCTCTCGGGACTCGTTGTTCGGGACGAGACCGCAACCAACGTGGGAGGAGGCGTCTGGATCGACAATGGCGTCGGCAACATCGTGATCGAAGACTCGACATTCACGGCATCAACGGCTTCTGACGGTGGTGCGCTCTTCGTATTTGACTATCCAACTCTTGCGATTCGGGATAGCGCCTTCACTGGCAACGCGGCTGGTGGTGGCGGCGGAGCGATTGCAGTGGGCTCCGTTCTTGAGACAACCATCGCGGATTCGTCCTTCACATCGAACTCGGCCGCAACCACGTTCGGTGGAGCCGTCGTCCTCGATGGGGGTTGCGACACCTTCAGGCTGACCGGCTCGACCTTCACGTCGAATTCTGCCGGTGACTCGGGCGGCGCGATTTACGCTCAAGACCTGAATGGCGCCTCGAGCATTACGGGCAGCAGTTTTATCGACAACTCAGCCGCTAATGGGACCGGCGGTGCCGTGAGCATCGCGCGAATCCGCGGAACGTTCGAAATCCTTACGTCGACTTTTAGTGGCAACGCTGCAACCGATGACGCGGCGTTTTCTGGCGGCGCGGTTGCCATCGGGCAGCTGACAAACATCGGCGCGATGCGAGTTGATTCGTCGACGTTCTCGGGTAATTCTGCTACTGGGTCGCCAGGATTCGGCATCTCCCTAGGAATCACTCAAGACGAAGGCGACCTCACGATCGTGAGCT